>JALOLV010000439.1 GCA_025455785.1 Spirosomataceae bacterium
ATCATTGCAATGGTCAAAGTGCAATCCGAGCAATTTACATTCTTTAAAACTGACGTCTTTCAGAGCAGTTTTGGTAAGATTTGCCATGCTGAGGTCGCAGCCGATGAATTCACATTCAGAAAAACTACTGTGCGATAAATCGGTATTTGCCAAAACACAATTGATAAATGTACAATTATCATAATCACCTCTTGGGATTGTGGTTATTTTCTCGAATGTTTCTTCTTCGATGTAGGCGTTTTTCATTTTGCCAATTAAGTATTTTGGCAAAGTTGAAAGTTGTTTTTTAAATTACCAAATTCGTTTTTCAACATAAATTCTACATCTTTACACACTCAAATTATCAATTTATAATTTAATGTCTTTTGATTTCTTGATTATCGGTGGTGGAGCGGCGGGTTTTTTTGCGGCAATCAATGCGGCTGAGAAGAACCCGAACCTTAAAATAGGTATTATCGAACGTGGAAAAGACGTCTTGCAGAAAGTTAACGTGGAAAAGACGTCTTGCAGAAAGTTCGAGTTTCGGGTGGAGGACGCTGCAATGTAACTCACGCTTGTTTTGAACCTGAAGAATTAGTGAAGTTCTATCCACGCGGCGAAGCCGAATTGCTAAAACCGTTTAAACGGTTTAACCCTACCGATACAATCAATTGGTTCGAAAAACGAGGAGTAAAAATCAAAAAAGAAGCCGATGGACGGATGTTTCCAGTTTCAGACTCATCCCAAACAATAATAGACTGTTTCTTAAACGCCGCTTACGATTTACGAATCCAAATCATAAAATCAACTCGTGTAGAAAAAATACAAAATCTATCTATCGGAGGAGAGCAGAGTGGGGTTAATTGGCAAATCCAAACCAATAACCAAACCTTTTCGGCAAAAAAACTAATGCTTGCCACAGGTAGCGATACGGCTATCTGGAAGCTCCTCGAAGAACTTGATTTGCAGATAATTCCGCCAGTGCCGTCATTGTTTACATTTAATATTCATGATAAAAAACTAAACGATTTGATGGGAGTTAGTTTTAAAAATGTTGTAGTTAAAGCAAACTCCCTCCCAAATGGGGAGGGTCGGGGTGGGGCAATCATCACCCATTGGGGAGTGAGTGGACCAGCCGTACTGAAAATGTCGGCGTGGGGAGCAAGAGATTTGAATTTGGTTGATTATAAATTCGGGATAAAAGTCAATTGGCTTGCCGATTTGTCAAAAGACGAGATACAGAAGCAATTGCATGCTCAAATCAACCAAAACCCTAAGAAAAATGTCATAGCAAATGCCGAATTTGGCTTACCAATCAGGTTCTGGAAATACATTTGTGAGGTCGCTGAAGTAAAAGAATTTCAGAAATGGGCTGAAACCGGCAAAAAACACATTCAGCGAATCGCAGATTTACTAACCGCTGCTACCTTCAAAGTAGAAGGTAAAAGCACATTTAAAGAAGAATTCGTAACTGCTGGCGGCGTTGATTTATCCGAAATTGATTTCGATACGTTTAGTACAAAGAAATACCCCACACTGTACATGGCAGGTGAGGTATTGAATATTGATGCCGTAACGGGTGGTTTCAACTTTCAAGCCGCATGGACGGGTGGCTGGCACATCGCCCAAGCTGTTTAGAAAAAGATAGCCTAATTTTGCATACCCGTGACACGGATTCAGCAGTTCTATTCACTAATTCACTCATTATCACACCGTCATCTCGCCACAGATGGGTTGTTCGAGCAAGAATTTTACTTTTTCGTGATTAGTTTCTCGGCCAAACAGATACATCATTTTAGTTATGGCCGCCTCAGTTGTGATGTCGGAGCCACTTACCACACCGATTTTACTCAATTTACTACTCGTTTGGTAATGCCCTTGTAGTACCTTACCGCCATCGCATTGCGAAACATTAAAAATCACGATGCCACGGTCATTGGCGGCTTTTAGTTCATTCAAAAACCACTCATCGGTCATGGTGTTTCCCGCACCAAAGGTTTCCATTACGACACCCTTAAGTCCTTCGATATTCAGAATATTGTGTACGATTTTTTCGTTGATTCCGGGGAATAACTTCAAAATCACCACATTCTCGTCTAAGTTATCGTGCAATGCCAATGACAAATCGGGTCTAAAAGGCTTGATATACGGATGATTGTACTCAATAGTTACGCCGACTTCTGCCAAATTTGGGTAATTCTCCGACCTAAATGCGTTAAACTGACTACTTTCTTTCTTTTTGGCACGATTTCCTCGTAGCAAAAACGAATTAAAATAAATCGCTACTTCGGGGATAATCGGTCTGCCATCAATTTGAGCCGAAGCGATTTCGAGTGCCGTTATCAGATTTTCTCGTGCATCGGTGCGGGCGATTCCGATTGGCAATTGGGCCCCCGTCAAAATCACTGGTTTGCTGAGATTCTCCAATAAAAAACTTAATGCCGATGCTGTATAAGCCATCGTATCGGTTCCGTGCAAGACTACAAAGGCATCGTATTCGGTAAAATTATCACGGATGATTTGTGCCAATTCGACCCAATGCGTAGGTTTTATATTGGATGAATCAATGGCTTCGGGCAATGCCAAAATCGTAAGCTCAAACGAAAGGCGTTCCATCTCAGGAACATTCACCAAAATCTGTTCAAAATCGAAAGGTACGAGGCTTTTGCTACGGTTGTCATAGACCATTCCGAGCGTTCCGCCAGTGTAAATCATCAATACCGAAGCCGCTTTATCTTTCGAGGAGGTATTAATTTTAAATGTTTTATAAGTCATCAATGAAGTGATTTTTGTAGAACGACTTTTTAGATACGAGCTAATACGAGATATGGTGTTTTCCTTAGCGTTGGATTTGCAAACCCAACGCTAAGGAAAACGATATTCAAAGTTGTAATAACTCTCATCTATCGGGTCTTCAATGCAAAGTTCCGTGAAACAATCCAAATTTCAGTACGTAATCGAAAGAATTTTCGGCTCAAAAAAAGTTTTTTTCGATTAGCGATTTTCATTCATGTTTACCTCAAAAAAACATTTTTTGAGTAAAAATGCTCATAAACGAAACCTTGTTTTGTCCGAATTTATATTTTAATCTGAATAACTGCTCATTTCTTAACCTCAAAGCCATTTTTTTGAAATTTAAAATTGAATCATTCTAAGAAAAAATTGCACTTTTATTTGAACTAAGCTGTGTTTTTTTCGTTATATTCACACAATTCATCAATAAAAGTTTATAGGCTATGATTTTAGAACCAACATTAAGAATCGTAACAGACGAAGTAACAATCATTGATTGCTTAGTTGATAGCAAAGAATTTCCACGCTTTAGGATGTTTATTGTAGATGATTTCTCAATGCACGAAGAAGCCATGTGTGTTTTGATTAACGTCCTCGACGAAGAAATCAAAGACGGAAACGAAGAAATGGTCATGCGTTTGGCTCGTAACAAAGTGCTGGATATGCTGCACATGAGCGGCACTTTTAGGGCTTTATTTGGTAAAACCGAACTCCGCAGACAACAAAATGAGTTATTTTATTGAAAGGGTAGGGGCGAATCGCATTCGCCCTGTTCATCCCATAATTCGCTTATTCCATTTCATCAACCAACATTTGATATGCCCCTCGTAACTCACGGAGGGCATTGTTTTTTTGTAATGTAGTAGCCAATGAAATGCCCTTTTGGTATGTTTCGAGTGCCTTTTCAAAATTTTGTTTTTCTACATACAATGCCCCAGCGTGGTAGTACGTTGGCAAATAGTCGGGGTGGTTTTGTAGCAAATTCTCTAAGTACGTGAGAGCTTTGTCGGGGTCGTTGCTCATGTACTCCATCGCAATCGCATATAGGTTAAAAGGCTCGTGGGGTTCTTGCTCCAAAAGTTCTAATAAAATTTTTAAACGTTCTGCTTGCATACTATTTTTTTATAATTTAGATTTGCAAATGTTATGCACGCATACTATTAATTAATGAGTGAATGAGTTAATAATTGAACGAGTGAATAAAACATTAGTTTCTGATTATCAGTTGTTTATATTCATTGGTTCAATATTGGTCAAATATCCAATTAATAGTTTAAGGGCTAATATTTACAGATGATAAATGAATATAGTTATAGGATAATTCAGTCGATAATATTGTTGATTACAAGAAAATTATTCACTAATTTATTCATTTATTTAAGTACAAATATAAATAAATTTTAAATGCCCTGAGTTTTGAGGGGCAAGACGAAACCAACTATGAAAATTCTTGTTTGTATTTCGAGTGTACCCGATACAACTTCAAAGATTTCGTTTACCGATGGTGATACGAAGTTCAATAAAACGGGTGTTACGTATATCATTGGGCCGTATGATGACTATGCTTTGGCTCGTGCAGTAGAGTTGAAAGAATCGCTCGGTAATGTTACGATTACGGTATTGAACGTTGGCGAAGCCGATGCTGAGCCGCAAATTCGCAAGGCATTGGCGATTGGTGCCGATGATGCCATCCGTGTAGATGCCGACCCAACCGATTCTTTCTTTGTGGCGGAGCAAATCGCGGCGATTGCCAAAGAAGGTGGCTATGATTTGATATTGATGGGTCGTGAAACAAGTGATTATAACTCAGGAGTCGTTCACGGAATCGTGGGTGAGTTGCTCGGAATTCCTTCGTTTTCGCCGGTAATGCAATTGGATATTGATGGCGGTAACGCAAAAATGACTCGTGAGATTGAAGGCGGTAAAGAGAAATTGACAGCACCGCTTCCGTTGGTATTGGGTTGTCAAGAGCCGATTGCTGAGTGGAAAATCCCGAATATGCGTGGTATCATGACGGCTCGTACGAAACCATTGAAAGTTGTAGCACCAGTAGGT
>JALOLV010000440.1 GCA_025455785.1 Spirosomataceae bacterium
ATCGCCACCTTCAACTAAGTGTACCAAACGCTCGCTTTCGCCCGGATGGTCTCCGTCGTTATCCGAGCTGATGATGTTTCCGTATTCATCAAACACAAATTCATGTGTGTTACGAATACCTTTTGTAACAACCTCAAAATCAGAACCGTCAGGATTTGACCTTACCAAAATGCCCTCATTCGGATATTCATGTTTTTTGCCTGATTTATCTGTAATATTTGCACCAATATCGCCGATTTGCCAGTAAATTTTCCCATCTGGTCCTTCGGTTGCACCCGACATCCCGTGTCCACTAAAGCCAATATGAACAGCGTATCCGTGGTTGATTGATTCAGAAGATTCATAAAAACCATCGTTATTTTTATCTTTCAAACGCAACATATCTGGACCAGTGGTTACGAAAGCATCCTTTTGGCGAACTAAAATTCCTCCAATCACATCGGTTACTTCTTCGTTTGGCCCTTCGTAAACCTTGGTCGAAACATCGCGCAAAAAAGCACGGCGGTCTTCGACAGACTGCAGAGCAATAGAAGGTGTCATCCAATCTCGGTGCCCACGAATATCGAATTCTGAATTTTTTTGACGGTTGGTACGTGTAATGTAAATTCTACCCGCATCATCAATCGACATCGCCACGGGGTCGGGTGCGAGCGAATCAGTCGCCCAAAGGTCGATTGTCAATCCTTCTGCCAATTGAATTGTCGAGGATTCTTTGACCTGCTTTGCTTGTTTAGTGCCAGTTTCGGTATCTACACTTACAATAGTGGTACTTACGGGTTTCAAACAAGAAACAAGCCCCAAAATAGATAGAGGAATTAGGAGTTTCTTTTTCATGAAAATAGGATTCTTAATTAAGAATTTTTAGGTTGAAATTATTATTATTCAAATATAACTTAATCCGATTTGATAACAATATCGTTGGGTGTGTATTAGACAATTTTGTATTAGTTATGGGTAAGATTCAGTAGTGAGGTTGTATTTTATCACTATATCAAGATTGGGGGGTGTAGTTTTACTAAAATTGTAGTACCACTTTCAGAAAATGATTCTATTTTGATTTGGTTAAAATATTAATTATCAGTTAGTTATGTAGTTTTTGTTAGAAATTGTATTATAAATTAAAAGTGGAACGACAGACAAAGAAATGACTTGTATTTTTGTAAGAAAATATTTAAATTATTTCGGAAAGTTGTGTTTGTACCAAAGGCTTTCTTCATTGATTTATACAGGATGGAAATTATGTTTTAAAACATTTTTAAGTTTACGAACACAGATTTACTACCAAATATCAATTCTTGAATAGTAAAAACCATAGTACCAAATAATAGTAAAGTTAGGATTTCTTGACCGACTCCTAAGCATAGTTTTATTAAATTTCTTTAACCTAATTATTTACAAAAAATGCAAAACTACACTGAAAAGCTGGGTAGCAATATCCGCTTTGAGTGGATTTTGGGCGTATGCTCGAAACTCTCCATTTTCTTATTTCTACTCTTTTCGATTACAACATTTGCCCAAAAGACAGTTTCAGGCACAGTAACCGACGCTACCGATGGTAGTGGACTACCGGGTACTACAGTAACGGTCAAAGGCTCAACCAAAGGAACAGTTACCGATGCCGAAGGTAAGTTTTCGGTTGCGGCTGGCGAAAAAGATGTACTCGTTTTTTCGGGTATTGGGTATGTTTCTCAAGAAGTTGCGGTGGGTAATCGCAGCGTGATTGATGTAAAGTTGGTTTCGGATGCTAAAGTTTTGAGTGAGGTTGTCGTGATTGGTTATGGTACTCAGAAAAAGAAAGACCTAACTGGCTCGATTGCTTCTATCTCTTCGGCGGATTTCAACAAAGGTAACATCGCAACTGCCGACCAATTGCTGAATGGTAAAGTCGCTGGTGTGCAGATAACACCAAACGGTGGTGCTCCGGGTGCTGGTAGTACGATTCGTATCCGTGGAGGAGCTTCGCTTAATGCAAGCAACGACCCTCTTATCGTGATTGATGGCGTACCTTTAGATAACGGCGAGGTTCGTGGTGCTCCCAATCCTTTGAGTTTGATTAACCCAAATGACATCGAATCATTCAACATCTTGAAAGATGCTTCGGCAACTGCCATTTATGGTTCGAGAGCCTCGAATGGTGTCATCATGATTACAACCAAAAAAGGTAAAAAAGGCGATGTCATGCGTGTAAACCTCAATGTTCAAGGCTCGGTGGCACAAAGCACTGGTACAATCGATGTTTTATCAGCCGATGAGTTTCGTGAAGTAGTCAATCGTGTAGGTACTGCCGACCAAAAGAAAGTTTTAGGTACTGCCAATACCGATTGGCAAAAAGAAATTTATCGTTCGGCCATCAGTACTGACAATAATTTGAGTATTACGGGTTCATACAAAAATACGCCGTACCGTGTTTCGGTGGGCTACACAAACCAAAACGGTATCTTGAAGACCTCAAACATGGGGCGTACATCGGCCTCGATTGGCTTAACCCCGATGTTATTGAACGATAGATTGAAAGTAGATATTAACCTCAAAGGGTCGATTATCAATAACCGTTTCGGAAACAACGGAGCTATTGGTGCTGCTATGGCCTTCGACCCTACACAACCAGTTTTCTCAGGCAAAGACGTCTATGGCGGATATTGGGAATGGTTGAATGCTGATGGTACTCCAAATACAATTGCCCCTCGCAACCCGCTCGGATTATTGAACCTGACCGACGACCGCAGCGACGTTATGCGAAGCATTGGTAATATTCAATTCGATTATGCACTACCATTCTTACCAGATTTAAAGGCTAATCTAAATTTAGGTTATGATGTGTCGAGTAGTGATGGCAAGAAGTTGATTCCGGCGTTTGCGGCATCAAACTTTAGCAACGGCGGCGAAAGAACGATTTACACGCAAGATAAATCGAATAAACTCCTTGATTTTTATTTGAATTATGCCAAGAATCTTGGTAAAAACCGTTTGGATGTGATGTTGGGGTACTCATACCAAGACTTTATCAACCAAGGAACGAGCATCACTAAAAACGAAAACGAATCAAAAACATTTACCGACAATCCGTATAAAACTCAAAATACGTTGGTATCGTTTTTTGGTAGAGCAAATCTTTCTATTTTCTATACAAGAGGCACTTTTGCTGACATTTACGCTTCGCCGTGATGGTTCTTCTCGTTTTGCTGAGAATAACCGTTGGGGAACTTTCCCATCGGCAGCCCTTGCATGGAAGCTGAACGAGCTGAAATTCTTGAAAGATTCTGATATTTTCTCCGACCTCAAACTCCGAGTGGGTTATGGTGTAACGGGTCAGCAAGATGTGGGGCAAAACTTCGCTTATTTGGCACGTT
>JALOLV010000441.1 GCA_025455785.1 Spirosomataceae bacterium
ATAGGGTTATATGCTAAAATTGGTAGAAAGTTAGGTGTAAATTTATCCGTTCCACGGTTTTTTTCGGAAAGACATTTCACAGTCTATAATCGAAAATGTGTAAATCAGTTAGATGTTAATAGGCCTTTTAGACGTTTGATACCCTCGTGCAAAACTTTATAAATGGTATCTACTTGTAGGCCGGTTTTATCGGAGATTTCTTTGTAGGACAACTCCTCGAAATACTTCAAGACAATGATTTCTTTTTGTCGAGGAGTTAATTCATCAAGGGCTTTTGAGAGTTGTGTTTTGCGGATTTCGCTGTCTTCTTGTTTTATCAAAATGTCTTCGTAGGATTCGGTCGGGAGCGGAAAATGCTCGATATTTTCTTCGGTTTCCGAATCCGAGCTTTTAGCTTTGCGTGCAATACGCCTCTTGAGCGATGCTTTGAGGTAAGCCTCAAACGAGATAATATCGCCCAAAGTGTGTCGGTATTGCCATAAATCTTGAAAAACCTCTTGAATACTCTCTTCGGTGAGGTGGTTATCGAGACACCAGCGGATTCCGGTACGATACAACTTGTTGTAGTAACTTGAAAACAGATAACTCAACGCCTTTTCGTCATCCTGACGCAAGGCTTGCAACAGGAGGCCATCCATGTATTGCGTGTTATCTGCTTGATTCATCGGTCTATTTTTCGTCAAGCAAATAAAGTAAAATGATTCCACTATTCCAACACCAGCTTTACTGGCCCCAGTAGCCCCGATTCGACGGGTTTCCAGCGGCTGGCGTCAAATGGTTTGTAGTTTATATCAACCATATTGATGTCATAAAACTTCTTCCAGTTGGGGGTTTTGGCATCGACATAACGCATTCTATTGGCCGATAAATTGGTTACTTCAACCTCTAAAATATTCTCTTTTCTAAGGATATTTCTCGGTATCTCAACCTTAAAAGGCAAGCTCCAAGTCGTGCCGATTTCAGAACCATTCAGCCATACTTTTGCCGATTCTCGCACATCACCCAAATACAAAATTGCCGCCTTACCTACTTGATTATCAGGTATTTGAAATGAGGTTTTATACTTGCCTATGCCGCTAAAATATTGAGCTGTTGTATCTGGGTTGGTTGTCCAAGAAGCGATTTTATTTATCGAAAACGATTTCGGGATAAATGGCTCGCCCTGCACAAAATCTACTTGCCAATCTCCGTTAATTTCAATTTCGCCACCCATAAAATTTTTAGGTATAGGCAATCTCAGATTTCGGGCATTTGCGATAGCTCGGTTGGTTTCGATAAAAACACTTTCGCCCGATTCTAAATGTAAATCAATCTCAATTTTTCCTGCTTTTTTCTCAAAATTTAATGGATATTCCTTGCCATTCATCGGATTGTATATTCGCATCACCGAGGCATCCGTCGATAAGATAATCTTCCCATTTCTGAATATAGTATCTTGGTTTGTGATAAAATAGAGTTGCCCTTTCTCGGTCTTTTTTCTTAGGAAAGACAAACCCACCAAAGGCATCATCTCGTTTCTAACTCCTTCATTTTTAAGTATTTGCGAAGCATCACTGCTCACATTTTTAGCGAATAATTTTATCAGTTTATCAAATTCGGCTTGGCGTTTTTCGTAATGATTGAACCCATTGACAAACCGTGGTAGTTTTTTGGTAAATATGATTTTTACTCCTGCCTTTTGCATCGAAACTAACTTTTGGAGAGTTGGCAAAGGTAAATAATCAATTTCGGGAATCACAATTGCCTGATATTGGGTATTGCCTTGGGTTTTGATTTTTCTGTTTTCGGGGTTTGATGCCAAGATTTGTTTATCTGATACAAAATCAAAGGTAAATCCATTGCTGGTTAAGTTTTTCAATAATCCTCTGTATTCATCGGTGAAAATGCCATTTTTTGCAATATTATGAACGTCAATTGGGTGAGTTTTGGTACTTCGACCAGCCGTATGCCACAAATCAAAAATCGGGAAATAAACCAAAATGTCGTTGTCTGGTTTAGCGTTTTGCAATAAATTTTGGCTGTTTTCGATGTATTTATTGAGCAATGGCAATTCTTTATAAAAATGACTGTTTTGGTTGAAATTGGTCGAAGCATAAAACAACCAACCCGGAAACCCCTCTGATGGCGGAGAATACGGCACTCCGTGATAAAAAATGTGGTTTATACCGCCAATAAATGACTCATCAATGATAGGCTTTACCTGCGAAAGCGAAACTTTGAAATGATTGCCCAACCAAGTGGCGGTTTCGGATGTAACGAGCCTTTTGCCCGAAACATGAGCTGCCGAAGATGCTAACTTTAAAACCAAAGCATCGGGCTTGCCGAAGCGGGATTCTTCGTAGTCGGGGTCTTGGCGATAGAGTGGAATATTATAAGGTTTACTGCCGAAAAATTCGCTTTCGGGTATGTCCGATAGGGCGTATAAATCAAGAATATTGGCAGGCGAACCATGGGACTCGTTGCGTGCTTGTTTCCCAAATTGATGGGCAAATCCGACGTAAGTTTTGGTAAATTCGTTGTAAAGCAAATCCGAAATTGTTTCGTGATAATCGGCCCAAATACGCTTTTCTCTTTCGGTCTCGGCATTTTTTTTGTCTAAAACGTCGAAATGTAATGCTAAGTCATAACCTCTTAATTCTTTGAATTTCCCCAAAAAATTAGTCGTCCAGTTAGCCCCATAAACTTCGTACGAATCGTTATAAAACGCCCTGATTCCGTAGTTTTTTTGTTTGAACGCCACTTGAAATGGCTTAAAATAATTATTCAAAGCCGATTTGTCGAAATGGTCAACCACCCAGCCTTCGCCACCGGGTGCGGCTCGTTTAACTTTTTGCTTGGTAGGCTCTACACCCATTTCATATTT
>JALOLV010000075.1 GCA_025455785.1 Spirosomataceae bacterium
AAAGTAATTACCCATGCACACACCAAACAAATTTTGATTGAAAATGACCGTGCCGTTGGGGTTGAGTATATTATCGGAAAAAACAACACCGATAAAGCTATGGCTCGTAAAGAGGTTATCCTTTCGGCGGGTTCGTTTAATTCTCCGCAGATTCTCATGCTTTCGGGGGTTGGCGATGCTGATGAGCTAAAACGTTTTGGAATTGAATGTAAACGCAACCTTGTGGGTGTGGGCAAAAACCTCCAAGACCATCTTTTTTCGGGAATTAGCTGTACTTCTCTTACAAAACAAGGTCAAAACCATAACCTTACAGTTTGGAATCAAATCAAAGGATTGTCCCAGTATTTTTTGACAAAAAAAGGACCATTTACGATTAGTCCACTCGAAGCCGTTGCTTTCTGGATGACCGATGACAGCCCCGAAAGGGTTGATTATCAACTACATTTTGCACCTTTTC
Source organism: Spirosomataceae bacterium (assembly GCA_025455785.1). GTDB lineage: Bacteria > Bacteroidota > Bacteroidia > Cytophagales > Spirosomataceae > JALOLV01. The sequence continues at coordinate 458 of JALOLV010000075.1, forward strand.
ATATCGGAAGCGAATATAAAGTCGATTTATATAATCCAGATACTTTTCCGAGAAATGAAGACGGATTCACAATCTTACCCACACTTTTACGACCTAAAAGTAGGGGATATTTAGGATTACGTTCGAGCAATCCGCTCGATACTCCGATTATTCAACCTAATTTCCTCGAAGCCGAAGAAGACCGATTGACGATTCTCAAAGCCGCAAAGGTATCAATAGAAATCATGCAAAAACCCGCTTTTGATGCTTACCGCAAAGAGATGATTACGCCACCCAATCGAAGCTCCGACGAAGCTATCATGCACCATCTGTTGATGCAACTCGAAACTGTTTATCACCCGGTCGGAACTTGCAAGATGGGCAATGATGAAATGGCAGTGGTAGATGATGAATTGAGAGTGGATGGAATTGAGGGCTTACGTGTGATTGATGCCTCTATCATGCCGACAATCGTATCGGGCAATACGAATGCCCCCGTTTATATGATTGCCGAAAAAGGTGCCGATTTGATTCTCAAAAATTATAAATAACCAAGAGTAAAGTATAATCCGTTAAATATCAGATTTCACGGATTATATCAAAAACTACAATGTTTTTCCGGATTCCAACGTTTTGATGGCGGTCTCCAAAGTTTTTTTATTCAAATCATCAGGGGCTTGAGCAAGAGCAGCTTTGGCGTGTTCTAAAGCCTTCGGAATATTTCCAATGGCCGAATACCCACGCATCATCCCAACATTACTGGGCCAACCTCCGTTGGTTTTTTTGTAGTTTTTCTCAAAAATGGCCATTGCATCGGCTGGCTTTTTATCGAGCAGTAGTTGCCGGCCATAAGCGTGTAATTCCAACGGCTTAGCGTTTTCTAATGCCTCTTGCATTGCTGTTGCAGCCTCAGCTTTTTTGCCAAGTTTATCCAATATCTTAGACTTGATTGACAAAGGTCTAAAACCGTCTTCTCCTCCAAGGTTCTGACTCGTTGCCGAGGTAACCCAACTGAGAGCTTGGTCATAATTTACCTCATTGTTTACACACCAATTAGCTGCGGCAATCAAGCTCGGTGGGTCAAATCCCAACTCTCCACTCATTTGTTCTTGAATATACGCCAAAGTCGTCTTTTTTGCATCAACTTCTACTTTGAACGGAATACTCCATCTTTCCCAATCCAAACTTATTTCGATTGAATTTTCGGTTTGATTACTAAAATTGTAAACCAATCTTTCTTGCATTGTAGGCTGATTCTTTTTCTGACGAGTGCCAACACGCATAACATCCATATCTTTATTATAAAAATAGCTTCCCCATGCCGCGGTATTTTTATTGAAAATCAAAGTTGTAGAATCAGCCGAAAGTTGCATAAAAAGAGCATATCTGCCTGCTGCCAAAGGTTTGCCATTAATCTTTACGTCGGTCGAGAATGATATAGTAGTACACTCATCGGCACCTGCTCGCCACGGAGAATCAACATTTGAGCCAAACCCCAAAACTTGTGTGCCATAATAAGCAATATCTGTACCCCAAATCCTGCCTTCACGCCCTTTTACGCCCGGGGAGTTCCATCTTATTTCAATTTCGGTAACACCTACTTTTCGACCCGCAGAAGATGGGAAGTTTGAATTTTGCGGGATTCTAAGTGCTTGAGAATAAGTATTGTAGCTAAAAACGATTTGGATGATAAAATGTAATAATGTTTTGTAATGAGCATTTTTCATATTTGATGACTATTTTGGTAGAATTGCAAATTTAGAATAAATAGTTTTGAAACAAATACCGAAAAATGAGGGATTTTTTGAAGGAGAGAGTAAACAATAGCTCATTATAATTTAGAATACAAGGTTGCTGTTTAATAGGTTTCTTACGCAAGGATATTTCATAATTGATACTTATTTTTTAATAAGTCAAAAACTGATGGTCAATTTTTTAAGAACTGACCACCAGCCTTTAAAATTATTTTGTTGGATTAAACGGCAGCGATGATTTATGTACTATTATACGTAGTTTGCCGTCTTTACCTTTCTTAAATACCCAAGTTTTATCTACCATAACTTCTTTGCCACTTTTGTCGGTTACCCAGACATTACCCATTGTGATTGCCACTGAGCCATAAATCTGGATTCCTTCGTTGCCATTACCAGCGTTGTCGTAACGAGCTTTTACCCAAGGAGTAAGAGCAAAACCCTTATCATTTGGATATTCTGGGTCGCCACCAATAAAATAGGCCAAAGCACCTTTTTTGGTATTTCTGAATGTTTGCTCGCCGTAGGCCAAAGTAGGTTTAAAGAAGACTTTACCGTTATCATAATTGTAGGCATCCGAAAGTACCTGCTCGGCAAAAGCCTTATAATCGCCACCCTCTTCTTTGAGTTTACCGATTTTTACTAAGGCATCGCACCAAGCCTGTTGAGCGGCATTTACTTCGTCATACGTAATAATTGTTTGAGCTCCTTCTTCAACATACACCAGTCCGAGCTGGTCGATTACTTTCTGGACTTCTGAGTTTGTAGCAGTTTTGATTTCAGAAGCAACCTGATTGGCTTTTTCGCTGGTTGATTGACAAGAGTACAACAGAGTCCCTGATAATGTCAGGGCAATTAGAAGAGTTTTCTTAATCATAAAAATTGAATTTACGGTTTATAGAATTGTTCTGTAATCGAACACTCACAAAACGTATATACCCCTCTTTTGTTTTATTGTTGATATTGCTCGATTACTCTTTAAAATGGTCTTTGTTAATCAAAATTTGTCTTGGATTTCTTAGATAAAGTATTTGGCACTGAAATTAAAAAAGGGTTTAAATAATTGATAATCAATTATTTAAACCCTTTTGGTGTTTTTTGGGATGATTGCCTCTAATATCAAATTGCGAAATTAGCCCATTGATATTTTCAATCAATTTTGGAGTATATAATCCAAATGATTTTATCTATAACCGCACAATGTCGGCACCGATTGCATTTAATCGCTTATCAATATTCTGATAACCACGGTCAATTTGTTCTATATTATCAATGATACTCGTTCCTTGAGCCGACATCGCCGCTATCAACAGCGAAACCCCCGCACGAATATCTGGCGAAGTCATTCGGATTCCTTTTAATTGATGTTCACGGTTCAAGCCAATAACAGTCGCACGGTGAGGGTCGCACAAGATGATTTGAGCACCCATATCAATCAGTTTATCGACGAAAAACAAACGGCTCTCAAACATCTTTTGGTGAATCAATACCGTTCCTTTGGCTTGGATTGCGGTTACCAAGATTATCGAAATCAAATCTGGTGTGAAACCCGGCCACGGTGCATCGTAGATTGTCAAGATAGAACCGTCAATCAAAGTACTGATTTTGTAGCCATCTTGTGCCGGAATATGAATATCATCGCCACGGAATTCCATTTCGATACCCAATTTTTTGAAAGTATCGGGGATGATTCCAAGTTGCGGGATTTGACAGTTTTTAATCGTAATCTCGGATTGAGTCATTGCCGCCATACCGATAAACGAACCAATCTCAATCATATCTGGTAGCATTGTATGCTCGCATCCGTGCAATTCTTTTACACCTTTAATCACCAAAAGGTTTGAACCAACTCCGCTGATTTTTGCTCCCATACTATTGAGCATTTTGCAAAGTTGTTGTAAATATGGCTCACAAGCGGCGTTATAGATGGTAGTTGTTCCTTCGGTCAATACAGCCGCCATCACGACGTTTGCTGTTCCTGTTACCGAAATCTCATCCATCCATACATAAGCTCCTTTCATGTTTTTACCCTCTACAGTGTAGAAGGCATCATTAGGGTCATAGAGGAATTCGGCCCCTAATTTTTGAAAACCGACAAAATGCGTATCTAACGGACGACGGCCGATTTTATCTCCACCCGGGCGTGGGGCTTTTCCTTTGCCAAAACGACCGAGCATTGGCCCCAACAACATGATAGACCCACGCAAGGCTGCTGCTTTTTCTTTATAGGCATCGGTCTCGAAATAATCAAAATTTATATCGTCGGCTTGAAAACGGTAGCTTCCTTCACCAACTTTCGAGCGTTTTACACCCATATCTTCGAGCAGTTCCATGAGTTTGTTTACGTCACGGATATTCGGAATATTATGGATAGTAATGGGTTCTTTACTCATTATTACCGCACAAACAATCTGTAAAGCCTCGTTTTTGGCTCCTTGCGGTATGATTTCTCCTTGTAATTTACGTCCTCCGGTAATTTTAAATGATGACATTGGTTATATTTGTTTCTAAGATTTAGGGTTTCAAAGTTTCATTGTTCAATCGTTTCTAAAACTTTAAACTTTGGCACTTCTATACTTTAAAACTTCTATTATCTTCTTCTTCGGTTATTATCTCTATTATCACGGCTTTTGAATCCGCCGCCACTACGGTTATCTCGGTTGTCTCGACCGTTATTTCGGTTGTTATTATTATTGTTGTTACGATTGTTATTATTGTTGCGTTGATTATTGTTATTATTATTTCTTGGATTGACCTGCATTTGCTGACGAGGACGATTACTATTACCGTCTTTGGGCGATGACTCCATCAGGCCATTGGCTCGTAAATCGTCAATCTCGGCTTGTAGTTTAAAGCCCGATAATTCGAGAATCTGTTGCAAACAATCTTCGGTTTCGATAGAGTCTTTGTTCCAAGTCTGATAAAACTGTTTCATCAATCTAACCAAATACGAAACAAAGGCTTTGCGTTCTTCATAAGTCTCGGTTACGATGGCTTTCAAAACCAAAATCTCTAAATTACGGCCATAATAGCGGTGTTTGAGGCGGTTTTGATTATAAGGAACGGTCATTGGTTTTTTACCAAGAATCTCTTTAGGCGGAGCAGGGAACGGGCTATCGACATCTAAATCAAAGTTGGTGATGATATAAAGGTCATCCCAAAGTTTTTTAGAATAGTCTTGCCCTTCACGCATATTTGGGTGAATCTGACGCATCAATTCAATCAAAATATGAGCATATTTGGTGCGTTGTTCTTTATCGGGTAGGCTGATGATATAATCAGCGAGCTTCTGTACGTTACTTCCGTATTCTTTCATATTTTAAGAATGTCATTCACAAAGTGTCATTTGGTGGTCATTTAATTGTCATTCAATAGATTCTTACTACTGAGTGACAACAGAATTACAACTGAATGACAATGTCATATTGGCAAAAGTAATAAATAAATGCGGTTTCAGTCGAAATTTTCTCTATTTTTAGGCGAAAAATATCAGTTTTCAATTCATAACACAATACATCGCAATTTTTGAGGATAAATGATTAAGGCAATTCGTAAATTAATCTCGTTTAAGGCTTGGGGATTTTTGCTCTTATACGCATTTCTGAGCGGTTGCTCAAAGAAGGTTACACAGCAATTTACATCGAAAGTTACTGCTCCTAAGCGGGAGTTTCGGGCAGTGTGGGTTGCTACGATAGATAACATTGATTTTCCGAGTCGCAAAGGTCTTTCATCCGATATACAACAGCAAGAATACCGAAATATCCTCGATTACCACCGAAAAGTTGGGATAAATGCAGTATTAGTGCAGGTTCGTGCGGCTTCTGATGCTTTTTATGCTCGGAGTGTCGAGCCGTGGTCGGAGTGGTTGATGGGCGAGCAAGGCAAAGCTCCAGACCCTTACTACGACCCCATGCGATTTATGATTGAAGAAACGCACCAACGAAACATGGAGTTTCATGCGTGGCTCAATATGAATCGGGGTACGCACAAGGTCTCGAAAAGTATTTCCAAAGACCATATTACGAATACCAAACCGCATTGGTTTGTGTCGTATAGTGGTTATAAGTTCTACAACCTCGGGATTCCCGAAGTACGTAAGTATATCACCGATATTGTGGTAAATATCATTAAGTACTATGATGTTGACGGTATCCATTTCGATGATTATTTCTATCCGTATCCAGTTGCAGGAGAGAAATTTAGAGATGAAGAAACCTTTAAAAAATACGGACAGGGATTCAAAAATATCGAAGACTGGCGACGTAATAATGTAGATTTGATTATTAAAGAAATTGGCGAAGCTATCAAAAAAGAAAAGCCTAAGGTTAAGTATGGAATCAGTCCGTTTGGGGTTTGGCGAAATGCCAATACCGACCCCGCCGGCTCACAAACACAGGGCGGACAAACCTCTTACGACAATCTCTATGCCGATACTCGCAAATGGGTGCAAAAGGGCTGGATAGATTACATTGCCCCTCAGATTTATTTTAGTTTTGAATTTGATAAAGTTCCGTACAAAAACTTAGCCGATTGGTGGGTCAAAAACTCTCACAATAAGCACGTTTACATTGGGCATGGGGCGTATCGAGTTGCAGCAAATAGCAAAGAAAAAGGCTGGAACGACATGACCCAGATTCCACGCCAAATTCGGTATAATCGCTCCCAAAGGCAGATAAATGGTAGTATATTTTTCAGCTCTAAATCATTGATAAAGAACGAGTTAGGTTTTAGCGATTCGCTTCGTAATTTTTATAAATTTCCTGCTTTGATGCCGACAATGCCGTGGAAGGATAACATTCCGCCCAATCCACCAGCCAATGCAAAAGTAAAGCCCATTGCTGATTTGGGTGTTGCCGTAACATGGGAGCTACCTCAACAACCCCCCAAAGATGGCGACGAAGTGAGTGCGTTTGTGGTCTATCGTTTTGAAGAAAATGAGGTTATAAATACCGAAAACCCCGCTCGTATTGTTCAGATTATGCGAAACGAAGGATTGTTGAATTTTGTGGATAGAAATCTAAATCCTAATAAAAAATATGTGTACGTCGTAACTGCTCTCGATAGGCTGCATAACGAAAGCCGCCCGAGCAACTCGGCAAGTTTGAAATAAGAAATTCAACCAAAAGAATCAATGAATTTATCGGTAAATGAGGTTTTTGATAATCTCGAAAGCGTTGTTAATCAATATATTAGAAGTTTAGGTGAATATGCTGACGAGCAATTCACTTCAAAAAAAGATGCCGATACTTGGTCTTTGGGGCAAATGTATGAGCATTTGGTACAGACTTCTAATTTCTTTTTCATGGCCAATGTTATGAGGTGTCTCGAACAACGCAAAGGGCAAATTGGTGGTGAGAAAAACGAGTGGGGCGAAAAGCAGTTTAGATACGGTGGTTTTCCACCTCGGAAATTCAAGATTCCAGAAGCCCTACAAGGACCAGAACCAGTCGCTAAATCTCGTGAAGAATATAAATCATTGCTCGGAAAAGTACTGGAAGATGCACAAAAATTAATAGAACCGATTTTGCAGAATAATGGAGAGTACAAAACATTACACCCGCCATTTGGATTTTTAAATGCTGCCGAGTGGTTTTATGCAATGGAGATGCACTTTCGGCATCATTTAAGGCAAAAAGAAGAGCTGGAGCAATGAATCGCCTATTCGTAATGCCCCCAAAGTGAGTGGATAATTACTTCTTCGTCAGTAACGGTATAGACCATGCGATGTTCGTCGTCAATGCGTCTTGACCATTTGCCTCTTAAATTTCCTTTGAGCGGTTCGGGTTTACCCGTACCATCGAATGGTGTTCTTTTGGTTTCTTCTATGAGCTTCAGAATTCTTCCCAATTTTTTGCGGTCTATCATAAGCCAACGGCTCATGTGTTCAAGCGTATCATCTTCAAATCTTACACTTCTCATTGTGTGGGCTTGATTTTAAATTTTTCGATTTCTGAAACTGGATTAAAAGTTTCATCATCTTCAAATTGTTTTACCAAACTGTCAAACTCATTGGATGTAAGTAAATACTGATTTTCAGATTTTTCGCTCGCTAAAACCATATTCTCAAAATCTTCTTTCGACATTTTATATGGGCTATCTTCGACTTTGACCGAAAACTCTACTTTCTTTTTACCTTTCAGCGTTTTTTTTAGAGCTTTAAAAAAATCATAGGTAAATTCTTGTTCGCTTAGTTGATATGTGATTTGCATATTCATTAATGTTTACTACAAATATAAACCAAAAAAACATAAAAAAGGCTCAATTTATTGTCAAATTGAGCCTTTCATTATTTTTTAAACCATTGCGGGTTCTTTTATTTTTTTCTCTTTTCCGTTTTTTGATTCGGCAATAACAATTTTTTCGGTTGGCTTATCTTTTTTGTAACCTAATATTTTGAGCATTGAGTCGCTGTCTTGTTGCTTGGCAAAAAGCTCGGTTGTTATGTTGCCGTTCTCGTCTAAATCTACCAAAACGTGTTGCGGTGCCGGAATCAAACAATGCTGGATTCCACCGTATCCACCGAGCGATTCTTGGTAAGCCCCCGTATGGAAAAATCCAATGTATTGATTCTCTTTTTCGATGTCGAAAACTGGTAAATACAAATCCTCAGAATGAGCTTCGGTGCTGTAATAATCCTGCGAATCGCAAGTCAATCCACCTAAATTGACTTTCTCATAAGGGCTATCCCAGTTATTTACTGGCAGCATGATGTACTTCTGACCGATTCCCCACGAATCTGGCAAATGCGTAATAAACGAGCCATCAATCATGTACCATAACTCACGGTCGTTTTGTTGCTTTTTGTCGATTACCTTATAGATTGTTGCACCACTTTCGCCGACGGTATAACTACCAAATTCCGTAAAAATATGCGGAACTGGCACATTATTTTTATTACAAATCCACTGAATATTCTCTATTATTTCGTCAATCATGGCTTGATAGTCATAATTGAAAACCAACGAGGTCTGAATCGGTAATCCACCGCCTATATCAATCGAATCGAGGTCGGGGCAAATCTTCTTCATCTCACAGTATTTAAACATAAAACGGGTCAGTTCAGACCAATAGTATGCGTTATCTTTGATACCTGCATTGATGAAGAAATGCAACATTTTGAGTTTGAACCTCGAATTTGGCTTTATTTTTTCTTTATAAAGCTCCTGAATATCGTTATATCTGACACCCAAACGTGATGTATAAAACGCAAAGTTTGGTTCTTCGTCGGTGGCGATTCTGATACCAAGACTTACGTTTTCGGCGGTTACGTTTTCTATGTAATGGTCTATTTCTTTTACACTATCCAAAACAGGAATGCAATTAACAAAGCCATCATTCAAAAACTCAGTTATCTGATTTAGGTATAGCGGACGCTTGTGTCCATTGCAGATAATATAAGTGTTTTTGTTGATTTGCCCACTTTCGTACAAATGCTTGACGATTGGCATGTCGAACGAAGACGAGGTTTCGAGATGAATATTATTTTTGAGGGCGGTCTCAAGAACAAATCTAAAATGCGAAGATTTGGTACAATAGCAATAGGTATAATTGCCTTTGTAATTGTATTTCTTAATCGCATTTCTAAATAACAACTTTGCGTTTTCTATGTGTTCCGTAATCTTGGGTAAATACGTGATTTTTAATGGCGTGCCGTATTGCTCAATAATATCCATGATTGGTACATTATTGAACAAAAGTGTATTTTGCTCATCTACCCCAAATTCCCGTGTCGGAAACTCAAAGGTCTGTTCTATAAGGTCTATGTAGCGTTTCATCCTGCAAAAAAATGTTTCAAGTTTGATTGTTTCAAAGTATCACAGTGGTTTTTCTTGAAACATTGAGGCTTTTAAACTGCGATACTTATATTTAGTGTGCAAAAGTGATATAAAAATGAGATATTTGCAATAATTTTTTTTTAGCTTTGATTCAATTTAACATACTACAATTTAGTAATAGGTGATTCATTACCTTTTATATAATTTATGCCTCAAAGAATACACTTCATTGCCGTTGGGGGTGCCGTGATGCACAATCTCGCATTGGCATTACACCGCAAAGGAATTACAGTAACAGGCTCAGATGATGAAATCTACGACCCTGCCAAAAGCCGCTTGGAAGCGGCTGGAATCCTACCTGCCGAATATGGCTGGTTTCCCGAAAAAATCTCTACCGAACTCGACGCAATTATCTTGGGTATGCACGCCCACGCCGATAATCCCGAACTGAAAAAAGCACAAGAGTTAGGTATCAAAATCTACTCTTTCCCGGAGTACATCTACGAGCAGAGCAAAGATAAGCTACGTGTGGTGATTGCGGGTAGTCACGGCAAAACCTCGATTACGAGTATTATTTTGCATGTTTTGAAATACCACAATCGTAAGTTTGATTACTTGGTAGGGGCCTTAATCGAAGGGTTTGATATAATGGTTGGGCTTGATGACGATTCTCCAGTAATCATCATTGAGGGTGATGAATATCCCGAATCGAAGATTCACCTCAAATCAAAATTTTTATTCTACCA
>JALOLV010000076.1 GCA_025455785.1 Spirosomataceae bacterium
CCATTCAGAATATAAACCGCATAGCCACTGCTATCTTTACTTATCTCAAAATTAAATGGTAAATTGCCTCCTTTGGTGGGGATAATTCCACGCCAAATTCCTGTTTTTACATCATTAGATTTTGTACAAGCCCCCGCCAAGAGAATTGTGAATAACATGGGGATAAATATTTTCTTCATTAAAATACTGATTTACAATCAATTATGAGCGTTAGTTAAAATTTTACTTTAATCTTTTGAATAAAATTTCGTTAATTTTGTAATACCGAAAAACTAAAAAAAGTTCCTACATAAAAATAGCTACAATTTTTTGAACCCAGAACCTACCACATATCACACACCCGTCATGCTGAATGAGTGCCTCGAAGGTTTAAATATTAATCCCGAAGGTATCTACGTTGATATTACTTTTGGCGGGGGCGGACACTCAAAAGCTATCTTAGAACGTCTGACAACGGGCAAGTTATACGTATTTGACCAAGACGAAGATGCAAAAAAAGAAGCTCAAAAGATTGAAAGCAAGAACTTTACGTTTATTGAAGCAAATTTTAGACACATAAAAAAATATTTGCGGGTTTATGGCGTAAAAGAAGTGGATGGAATTTTAGGGGATTTGGGGATTTCATCACACCAAATTGACACTCCCGAAAGAGGATTCTCGACCCGATTTGATGCCGAACTGGACATGAGAATGAGCCAAAAAGGCGATTCGACTGCTAAAGAAATTGTAAATACTTATTCGGTTGAACAATTGCACAAAATTTTGGGAATGTACGGTGAGATTCAGAATGCTAAAACAGCGGCACAAGCGATTTATTCGACAAGATTAAATCGAAAAATTGAAACTATAAACGACCTCAAAGCGGCTTTGCAAAAATGCACGCCAAGGGGTAAAGAACATAAATATCATGCTCAGGTTTTTCAGGCCCTACGTATCGAAGTAAACGAAGAAATGGCCGTTTTGGAGGAGTTTTTACAACAAACCCCCGAAGTTTTGAAGACTGGCGGAAGGCTCGTTGTGATGTCGTACCATTCGCTCGAAGACCGTTTGGTAAAGAATTTTATTCGTAGCGGAAAATTCAGCGGAGAAGTCGAAAAAGATATGTTTGGCAATGAAATTAAGCCGCTGCAATCGGTAACCAGAAAACCCATCGAAGCAAACGCCGAAGAAATACAGAGAAACCCAAGAGCCAGAAGTGCAAAATTGAGAGTTGCCGAAAAAATTTGAAGTGAATCATAAAAACAACGTGCTAACCTATAAAATTTTTATGTCATGGCAGTAAATACCTTTTCTAAAGAAAAAGAAACCCAAGAAAAACAATCGAGCCAGTCGCAAAGCGGTTTTTTTGAAAGTCTGAATAGCTGGCTAAGTTCTCGTTTAGAACTCGGCGACCAGCTACCCACCGTTACTTTGCGACGCCTCACCTATCTTTGTGGCTTGGTAATGGTCTATATTTTTGTGCAGCACAGCTACGAAGCATTTGTACGTAAAATCGACAAAGCTAAAACCGAAATGGAGGAGCAGCGAGCTTTGTATATCGACCAAAAGTCTCGTTACATGTTTGCCAGTAAGCAATCCGAAATTGCTAAACAACTCAAAGAAAGAGGTTTGGAAGAGAATATTACACCTCCCAACAAAATCGTAGTTCAAGACTGAGATTTGGATAATCGTTAATATGGAATAGTTAATCGTGAATTGTTCAATAACTAATTCAATGTCATGACAATCCTGTAATTATTATTATCGAGCTAACAAATAACGAGACCTGACTCGAATCAAGTATTTATACCTCCAAAAAGTAAATAATTATAAAAAAAATTTAACCTTTTAGCGAATAGTTCGTCTCAGCGACACTTTTTCACTACAAAAACTGCGTGCTATGGCTATCAAGACTTCCTCTAAAAATCAGAATGATAAACCAATCCGCGATATACTCATATTTAGGTCGAGGGTTGTGTTTGCGGTAGTTGCCATTTTGGCGATTGCGGTGCTTTACAAAGTAAGCCGAATTCAGTTTGTCGAAAAGAAAAAATGGCTTGCCAAAGTCGAAAAAGTTCAGCGTCAAACCCGTACGATTCGTGCCATGCGAGGAAAAGCCAAACAAGCCTTATTCGATGCCAAAATAGATTCTTTGTGCTATCTGTTATCGTGGACACTCAAAGAAAAATCTCCGCTCGAATACAAAATAGAAATCGTTAAAGCTCGTGAAAGCGGTAAAGTGAAATTTGTATCGCTTTCAAATAAATTGATAAGCTACGAAGAGAAGGCCAAAATCAAAAAGTTTCCGCTTTTTAGAGAAGGAGCAATGAAGGGTGGCGGCAAGTTTGAACAACTCGAACGCCGCGTAATGCCATTTGATGATATGGCTCTTCGTACCATCGGAAAACTCGATAGGGATACCCAAACTCGGGGTAATTTTGGAATTGAGGCAAGTTTTAATAACTACTTGGCAGGCAAAAACGGTTTCGGGGTATTCCAACGCCTTCCGGGAGGTACTTGGAAACCAGTAGATGATTCGCCCGAAGTCAGACCCGAAGCAGGCTTTGATGTAATCGCAACTGTTGATGTCAATATTCAGGATATTGTAGAAAGTGCATTAAAAAAGCAGGTAACATCGATGGGGGCCAAATACGGCTCGGCGATTGTAATGGAGGTAGCAACGGGCGAGATTAAGGCTATTACCAACTTATCGCGTCGGGTTGATTCTACCACAAATACAATAAAATACATCGAAGATTTCAATTATGCAGTTCGTGGAGGAACAGACCCCGGCTCTACTTTCAAGTTAGCTACGATGGTTGCCCTACTCGAAAAAGGCAATTTTGGCCTCAACGACTTCATGGCGACTTGCGAGGGTAGCGTTATGCACCGTGGTACTGAAATGAAATGTTCAGAAAAACACGGTAATTTAACCGCCAAAGAAGTATTCGAGCATTCATGCAATGTCGGAATCTATCGGATGATTCAGAAATATTTTGGGTTGTCGAAATTAGATGAATTTGTAAGTTATATGCACAAGTTCAAACTTCACGAGCCTGTCATTGGCACTCAACTAAAGAATGAAACCAAACCGATTATTCACAATTCAAAAAGCGAGACCTACAGTTCAACTACCTTCCCGTGGATGTCGATTGGCTACGAAAGCCGCATGACACCGCTTCAAATGCTAACTTTTTATAACGCTATTGCCAATAAAGGTTTTTGGGTTCAGCCATTGCTCGTAAAAGAAATCCGCCAAGCCGACCAGTTAATCGAAAAGTTTGAAGCGGCCAAAGACCCAACCCCAATTTGTAGCGATGAAACCATCAAAAAAGTTTGGGCGATGATGGCCGGTGTTGTCGAAAACGGAACCGCCAAAAATATCGATACTGGCAACTGTAAAGTAGCTGGCAAAACGGGGACATCGCAAAAACGTGAAAGCGGGTATCAGCAAGGTAAATACTATACAGCATTCATAGGATTTTTCCCGGCCAATAATCCTAAATATAGTTGTGCCGTAATCATTGATGAGCCTCAAGGTGGAAACCTGTATGCAAGAGATGTGGCGGCACCGGTTTTTAGAGAAATAGCCGATAAGGTTTTTGGTTATGATGTATATATGCACATGGCAGTCAATAAAAAAATCAATATCAAAAATTTGGAATTACACCAAAAAGCTGGATATGCCGAAGATTTTAGGTCAGTTGCCGAGGGATTTGGGTTGCAAAATTCTCCTACACAATCGGGTTGGGTTCGCAATACAAGCTCTGGAACAGCTACAAACTGGAAAAAAATCAATGAAAATACCGAAGATGTACCCAATATTCAAGGTCTAACACTCCGAGATGCCCTTCCTTTGCTCGAAAACAAAGGATTTAGGGTTAGGTATTCTGGATTCGGAAAAATCGCTGAATATGCCCTGACCGAGAAAAAAGTTGTTTCGTTGGTTTTGAAATAGAAAACTATTGTATGATTGACAAAAAACCACACTACAGTTTTGAAGTCTCTTCAAGTAAATTGGTTTACGAATTTGAAAGTACAAGCGATACTAAAACCATTCGTAAAGTAGTTATCTATGAAAAACTTGACGACTCAGATGATTATTTTCACATGGGGTTTGGCGATTTAAAATCAGATGGTAAGATTGATTATTTGGTGCAGAGTAAAAACAAAGACATGAATCTAATTCTATCAACTGTAGTTCAGACAATGTTTTTATTTTTTAAACATTACCCACATGCAAAAGTAATTTTTACAGGAAGTAATCAATCTAGAACACGTCTTTATAGAAGTATTATTTCTAAATTTGTAAGTGAAGCAGAACAGTATTTCGAAATTATGGGTTTTAACGAAAACGGAATTCAAGAAAAGTTTAAAAAAAATAGAGATTATCAAGCATTTTTAATCTATCAGCGTTATGAAGAAGTTTAAGATATTACCTCAGGTGAATCCTGAATCATATAAGATTAATCAAAAACTTGATAATAAAAACTATGAATTAACCGATGAATCTCAAGCTATGAGAAAAAAAGTCGAGTTGATTCTAAAAAATGCAAAAATGTTAAAAAACTGTTAAAGTATCTTCTGAAAATCTGCTTGAGCGAAGTAATTCGTTTTAGCATTAATATATTTGTTCAATAGAAAGTGTAATTTCTCGATAAAAATCAAAATGAAAAAAATCTTAGTATTCTTATTTGCAATTTCAACAATTACTGCATCGGCACAAATCCTTAAACCCGCAAAGTGGACTTTTTCGAGTAGTAAACCTACCGCCGCCGTTGGCGAAACTATAGATTTGGTTTTTACCGCTGCTATCGACGAAGGTTGGTACATGTATTCTTCTGACTTAAAAGTAGAAGGTCCACTACCAACAACTGCCAATTTTACTAAAAATGATACATACCAGTTAGTTGGTAAATTAGTACCTGTCAAAGCAAAACAAAAATATGATGATATTTGGGGTGGTAAAGTTGATTATTTTGAACACAATGCCAAATTCATCCAAAAAGTAAAGATATTGAAGGCGAATCCTGTTATTGAAGGCAAAATAGAATGCCAAACTTGCACAACAAAAGATGGCAAGTGTGTTCCGAATAAAGATAAATTCAAATTTGATGTAAAAGCAAAGTAAAATTTGCAATTCATTCTTAATAAAATGTGGCACGGTTTCATTTAAACATTAATTTTGATGTTTGAAACACCGTGCCATATTTATTTAATCGAAATCAACAATTTGTATGATATTAAGTGATTTACTATACAAAATACCGCTCAAGAGCGTTGCTGGAAAAACAGATTCTGAAATAAAAAACATCATCTTCGATTCGCGAAAAGTAGAAAATGGGAGTTTATTTGTTGCCATTGGTGGTACGCAAGTTGATGGTCATAATTTTATCGATACGGCGATTGAAAAAGGTGCGAGTGCGATTTTGTGCGAAAAATTACCAGAACAATTACACGAGTCGATTACTTACATTCAAGTAGAAAATTCGGCTCGGGCAATGGGTTTTGCAGCTTCAAATTTCTACGGAAATCCATCTTCAAAACTACATCTGATTGGCGTAACTGGCACAAATGGCAAAACCTCAACCGTAACCCTCCTTTTTGGTCTCTTTAGACGCCTTGGGCATCGTTGTGGGCTGCTTTCGACCGTTCAGAATCAAATTGAAGATGAAATCATTGAATCAACTCATACTACACCCGATTCAGTCGAAATCAACCGTTTGTTGAGCGAAATGCTTAAAAAGGGAGCCACCTATTGTTTCATGGAGGTTAGTTCTCATTCGGTTGTGCAGGAGCGTATCGCAGGATTAACATTCAGAGGGGGAATTTTCACAAATATCACCCACGACCACCTCGATTTTCATGGAACATTCGAGAATTACATCAAAGCCAAAAAAGGATTCTTCGACCAGCTCCCCAAAACGGCTTTTGCATTGGTAAACACCGATGACAAAAACGGAAAAGTGATGTTGCAGAATACCGCCGCTCGAAAAGAGACTTTATCGCTCAATAGCATTGGTACTTTTAAAGGAAAAATATTGGCAAATACCCTTTTTGGACTCGAAATGGATATTGATGGAAAACAAGTTTGGTTTAAGTTGATTGGTGCTTTCAATGCCTACAATTTACTCGGAGTCTATGGCTCAGCAGTTTTGATGGGCGAAGACCCCGATGAAGTTTTGACCCAACTATCTGGCATCAAGCCGCCACCCGGACGATTTGAACAAGTTGTTTCCGAAAATGAAATCGTTGGCATCGTAGATTATGCCCACACGCCCGATGCTTTAGAGAATGTTTTGAAAACCATTAATGAAATCAAAGAAGGCAATCAGAAAGTAATTACGGTTGTGGGGTGTGGCGGAGACCGAGATAAAACCAAACGCCCAATCATGGCAAAAATTGCTACCGAAATGAGCGACATGGTAATCTTAACATCGGATAATCCACGTACCGAAGACCCAAATGAAATTCTTGAGCAGATGCAAGCAGGCGTATCATTTGCCAATAAAAAGAAGACCGAGACCATCGAAGACCGCCGAGCGGCTATCCAGAAAGCGGTGTCGTTGGCAAAACCTCACGATATTATTTTAGTGGCAGGAAAAGGGCATGAAGATTATCAAATCATTGGCAAAACCAAACACCACTTTGACGATAGAGAAGAATTAAGAAAGGCTTTTTGAGAATAACCCTGTTGGTGGTTGTAAACCCCGACAGTAGTTTAGTAAGATTTATCTAACCCTGACAGCGTATTGAACGCTGTCAGGGTTTAATTTTTATGAAAGCATATTCACGAAATCATCAAAAAGATAGCGTGAATCGTGCGGCCCCGGAGATGCCTCTGGGTGGTATTGCACCGAAAACGCTGGAATATCTTTTCTGCGGATTCCCTCAATGGTATTATCGTTGAGATTGATATGTGTCAATTCGATATTATCAAACGAACGAACTTGGTCTGGTTTTACGGCAAAACCGTGGTTTTGAGAAGTAACCTCACTTAAACCAGTGCTTAGATTTTTTACTGGATGGTTCAAGCCACGATGCCCATTGTGCATTTTGTAGGTCTCAATTCCGCTCGAAAGTGCCAAAAGTTGGTGTCCGAGACAGATTCCGAAAACTGGCTTGCCCGTTGCTAAAACTTGCTTGATTGTCTCGACAGCATAAGGCATCGCCGAAGGGTCACCCGGACCATTTGACAAGAAATACCCATCAGGGTTCCACGCTTGGATTTCGGCAAACGAAGTCTTCGCCGGAAAAACCTTACAATAGCAACCTCTGTCAGTAAAATTGGTTAGAATGCTCTTTTTTACGCCAAAGTCGAGTACGGCTACTTTCAATTTAGCGTCTTCGCTACCCATAAAATAACTCTCGCTTGTACTCACAACCGACGATAACTCAAGGCCATCCATCGAGGGGCATTTTTTAAGCTCAACCATCAGTTCTTCTGGGTCAAGAATCTCCGAAGAAATGATGCAGTTCATGGCCCCCGCATTGCGGATATGACGTACTATTTGGCGAGTATCTACATCGCAAATTCCTACGATATTTGACCTCTCAAAATACTCTTGTAATGAAAAACTTGCCGTAGCACGTGAATAATAATGATTTGCGTAGGCATTACAAACCATGCCACTAATTTTTACGCTTTTAGATTCCTCTTCGTCGTGCAAAACCACACCGTAATTACCGATATGTGAAGTTGTATTGACGATTACTTGGCCAAAATACGAAGGGTCGGTATAAATCTCTTGGTAGCCAGTCATGCCCGTGTTAAAGCAGACTTCGCCAGCCGAAGTGCCGATTTTACCAAGTGCTTTTCCTTTGAAATACGTTCCGTCTTCGAGGAGGAGGAGTGCGTTCTGAGGTGATTGATTCATCGAAGGGGTATTGGAGTTTCCGATTAAATTGATTATCGGAGAACAAAGTTAGTTCAAAAATCTGTAATATTGGATAGAGATTCTATATTTCTTATTCAAATGCAAAATTTACTACAAAAAATCATAAAAACTGTGTTAATTATTATTTTTTCAATCTTGATTTTACTTATCATTTTATTGATTTCGGTCAAAAATCTTGCATGGAGCTACACGGATTCTGAACTAAAAAATAAGCTAAATCATTTACCTCATAAAGTATTCAATGACAAAATAAATGGTCGAAATATCCGCTCGGTAGAGGTTGGCAATGATGATTTACCAATAACTATCCTGCTGCACGGTTCGCCGAATACGTTGAGAGAATTTTTTCAATATCCATTCCTGACTGATACCAATTTATTGAATCATACTGCACTCGTTGCCATCGACCGCCCCGGATATGGTGGTTCGGATTTTGGAAATATTGAAATTTCGGCATGGAAGCAAGCCGAATTGATGAGACCCGTCATAGAGCGATATAAAAACCGTAAAATTACGGTAGTAGGGTTTTCGTACGGTGGAACGGTAGCAGCGGCTTTGGCGATGCAAAACCCCGAAGTAGTACATAAAACACTACTTTGCTCGGCATCTTTGATTGCTGGCGAAGAGTACGTTCCGGCAATTGCAAGATGGTGTCTCAAGCCAAGTCTGGCTCCACTTGTACCCGAATTGGCACGTTTGGCTTCGGTAGAGAAAATCGGACATTTTGAAGTCCTAAAAGAAATCGAGCCACATTGGGGCAAAATCAAAGGAGAAGTCAGGTTTATTCATGGAGATACCGACGACCTGATTTATTATACAAATGCTACAAAAGCGATGGAATTGCTCAATAAAAACGTATCGAAAAGCCTAATTACACAAAAAGGAATTGGACATTTGGTTTTGAAGAAAAATCCGAAAGTTATAAAGGATACAATAATTGAATTGGCTAAGTAAAATTATGACACTCAAAGGATGGCGAGTCATCCCGTGAGTCAAGATTCAAGCTGTTTATCCTTTAAATTTGCCATCACAACTACGGTAGTGCCTTTGTTCTGGGTTGAAGTAACATTCAATTTACCATCTAAGTACTTTACTCTTGAGCGGATGTTTTCGAGACCCATGCCATCTTTTTTAAGAGATTGGTCAAATCCCTTTCCGTTATCTATTACCTTGATTACCAATTCGTTATTATTCCGAATCAAAATTATCGAAGCCTCGGTAGCATCGGCATGACGCATCACATTCGACATCAGCTCTTGAACGATTCGGTAAACGGTCAATTCTTGTTGCAAATCGAATCTCTCTTCGAGTCCATCGGTATGTATGGTTATCGCAGGCTTCTGGACTTTTTCATAAATCTGTTTAACGGCCGATTCGAGGCCATACCGCACCAAAACCGAAGGCATAATATCGTGTGAAACCCTCCGAACCTCTCGAATTGCCTCGCCGAGCATCGAATACGAATTCTTGAATGTCTCGTCTTCTCGTACCTCTTTTTTATCTTTCATCAAATCGAAATTCATCTTTACACTCGCCAAAATCGCCCCAACGCTATCGTGCAGGCTTCGAGCAATTCTACTGCGTTCGTTCTCTTGTATTTGAAGCTGGGTTTCGTAGTTGCTACGTTGCTGCTCATTGATTGATTTTTGAAGAGCCGTTTTTTCATCGGCAAAAATCCTGAACCGATACACGATACCGAGCATCAACACAAAAACCTCAAAAAGAATTGTGTAATAGCCGATTTTCTCAACCCTGAGATTCATTGATACAATCTCTACCAGTACATTATCGATGATAGCTACAATTGCTAAAGGGAAATTACCCACAACAAAAAAGTATGAGGGTGTAAACTTATTACGGAGAGCATTGAAGAGATAAACATACACAATAAATATGGCCGATAATGCCAAAAAAGAATCAAATTCTTGTAGAAATTTGACCCAGCTTTTTTGCTCTATCGGAATCATCAAGGCTATTATATTTACTGCAATAACTACCGAGGTGATTCTACCAAATTTGATTTGCCAAGGTTTAGAATAGCGTTTTACTGATAAATATCTTAGCGAAAACTGTACGTAACATACCAAAACCATACAAAAAGCGATGGTAATTTCTCGCCAATTGGTATATACATTGGTAAATGGGATTTTTTGCCAATAATTCTCGATAAGTAAGTATAATGCCAACATCGAAAGCGAGGTCAGGCTATAAAAAAGGTAGATTTTTTCTTTGAAGAAAATGAATAGCATCAACGACATCACAATCACGAAGATTGTCATGCCGAGAAACAAGCTGTAAAAGATACGTTCTTGCTCTTCGACCTCGTAAATAGCCGAATCACTGTAGATTATTGTTGGGGTACGTAACTTATAATTCGAGAATCGGTTGGTTATTTTAAGAAAAACAGTGTATCGCCCCTCTTTTAAATCAAATGCAAATGTTGCCATTCGGCTCTTGACAGCCATCTTGTTTATAGAAACCTGCCTCCCAGTCTTTGTATTGTAAATAACAGAGTCTTTTGAATCAACTATATAACACTCGGCTTCGTCGATAAATGGCTCTTCGATACGAAGGATGGATGCTCCGAAATCATCAGAGTTTTGATTTTGTAAACCAAAAATCATCCAATAATTGTAGCGTTTGCGTCCAAAATTCAACTCACGGTCGTTGATAAAACTTGTTTTTCCTGATTTATAAAGTTTCAGAATCGAAGCAAAGTCGGCATGGTTGGTCGAGTCTTCGATGTAGGCAACTCCCCTATCAATTCTAACCTGTGAATATTGCTTTGGCAAAATATAAACTTTATCGCTTTTTTGGGCAATGGCAACATTTGGGAATAACCATAAAATCAAAAAGAAAAATAAAATTTGCCTTTGCATGGAAGATTTGCTGAAATTCGGGTCTAAAATACGTATTATTGAGTAATTTCTTATTCTTTATCTCTAAAAACACTTTTCGTTACCCAAAATTAAGATAAAATGATAACTGCTAAAGATTTTAAAACTTTTGAAGCACTAAAAAAATTCATTTGTGAGGATTGCCAAAAACCGATTATCACTTCTGATAATTTCAATGATACCCTACAAACTGGCGATATTTTATTGTTTTCGGGTCAATCGTCACTCTCATGGAGGATAAAATTATTTACTCCAAAACAAGGTAAATATCGTACAATTTGGAACCACGTTGGCATGGTTCTAAAGCTCGAAAATCCAGAAATACAAACCGAAGACGATAATCCTTTCAGGTTAAAAGCCCCTAATTTTTTTTTGATTGAGAGTATTGGCATTGGTGTAAGGTTGATTCCGCTCGAATTAACTACCGGAAATTACGATGCCAAAAAAGGATACAACGGCAATATTCTGGTGGCTCGACATCAGGAATTGGCAGATAAAAATGCCGCTAAAAAGCAATTGAAAGAGATTTTTGATTTTGCGATTTCGCATATCAATACTCCTTTTGATAACCTCGATATTACGAAGTGGGCAATCAGGGCTATTATCCGAAAATTGCCGATTATACCGTACCGAAGTTTTTATCATTTGAGTTCTAACCCGCCATTTGTTTGTACCGAATTAGTCTATCATTCTTACGGTGCGGCCAAAATTAAATTGCACAATACCCCCGGTATGATAACCGCCGAAGACATCTGGAGAGATACTAAACTATCGCCAATCGGAGTTTTAGAATAAAACAAAAGTCCCAAGTGGCTACTTACACTTGGGACTCGCTTAATCTATGACTCGTCTTATTCAAAAACCTCTTCTTCCTCCTCAATTACCGCCATTTCAGGTTTTCTATGTTCGATTTCGTTTTTCTTGTCTTTAAATTTTTTGATTTGACTTTTAAGAGCATCCATCGCTATATCGGTGGCTTCTTCAAATGTTTTACCTTTTTCTTTTACAAAGAGAGTCTGCCCCGGTACATTGATATTAACTTCGATTAATTTTGTTTGGATTTTGTTGCTATCGCCTTTGTCTGTTTTCAAAAATACTTCAGCACTCGTTATTCGGTCATAAAAGGTTTCTAATTTTTCTAATTTACGTTTGACAAATTCGACTAAGCTGTTGTCAGCATCGAAGTGGACTGCATGCACATTTACTTTCATAAACTCACATATTTAAAAGTGAAACATTTTTGTTTTAGATAACAAATCCAACGAACTCCCTCGCTGGTGTATCCGTATATCGAACGTACGAAAATTAACAATACAAGTCAAGAAGTATTTGAAGTATTTTCAGTCTAAAAACAATACACTTTGATTATGAATGAATTATGTTTTTTAACAATTATATCGACAAAATAAATGTTTTTGTTAATCGTTTTAGGGATTCTTAAAATTACTTGATACCGCTTAATAATTATCACCCCAAAATGTATCCGCTTAGTAATTTTACGATTGGGCAGCAGATTTTCGGCACGCTTTTTCTTATAATGATTATCGAAGGCTTCTTTAGGGGACAAACTAATTTAGCTTCGGGTAAGGTTTTTTCTTTACTTCATAATATCGAAAAAACAAGCTTTCCTGTTTTCCATGACACAATATTAGCACAAGCCCGTCAGTTTCTGACGGGCTTGTCTGTTTTAAGCAACCCAATAAACATGAGTCATCCCGAATTTTGAGAATTAAATGCCCCATCGGGGCTAAATATCGGTAGATAGTCTAAATTCTATTAAAAAAGAGTTCCGTAGGAACGA
>JALOLV010000442.1 GCA_025455785.1 Spirosomataceae bacterium
CGTTTTACCGCTACCCACATCGCCTTGTAATAATCGATTCATCTGGCGTCCGCTCCGCAAATCGGCAAAAATCTCTTTGATTACTCGTTTTTGGGCATTAGTCAAATCAAACGGTAGATGTTTTGAATAAAACTCGGTCAGTAATTCAGTCTTGGTAAATATTTGTCCTTCGTAATCAACCTTCCGAATCAACTTTTGCTTTATCAGTCGGAGTTGATTGTAGAATAATTCTTCAAATTTAAGCCTTCGTTGGGCTTGTCGAAGAGCCTCTTGGTTTATCGGTAAATGAATATGATACAAGGCATCGGCCTTAGAAATAAGCCTAAATTTCTTGACCAGCGATGAGCAATGTCCGCATCCATTTGCTAATCTGCTTGCTGTCAATGTATTTTCGGCGGAGCTTTTCGGTCAATGGATAAATCGGCTGAAAACCGCCACCATTGATATTTTCGGGTGTGATAACATCTATTTCGGGATGCGTAATCTGAAATCGCCCATTAAAAGCATTTGGTTTACCATAAACAATGTATTCGCCATTGACCCGAAGCGTCTTTTCGACCCATGTCAAACTCTGAAACCAAGCCAGTTCGATTGTACCCGTTCCATCCGTAAACTCGGCAACGAGTCTTTCTTTGTTGCCTTCGCCCATCCGTCCAAAAGTACGTAAACGACCCTTAATCTGAGCAGCCGGCATGTCTTCACGAAGCTCGTTGATTCGCTGAAAACTCGTGCGGTCTTCGTGCCTAAACGGATAATGCTCCAGTAAATCGCCGTACGTAAAAATCTGGAGTTCGGTATTGAGCAGTTCTGCCTTTTGGGGTGGATAAACGCCCCGCAATCGTTCTATTTTGGTATCAAAAAATGAAGTCATGTAGCAAAATTAAGCGATGAAAACCTACACTTTTATACTTTTGAGGCAATATTTTCGGTATTTCATTAAAATTAATATATTTGTTATTCTATCGTGAATCTATGACCCGTAAATACCTACTGATTGTCTCTATTTTGTTAGAGTTAATCCTTTACTATACCATTTCCAATACCAATAAAACCTATATATTTTTTAGGGTTATTTCGCACACTATTATTTTTTTATGGTCATACCAATCGCTCAAGCCCAATCTAACAAAAACAGATTTATTGGTTTTATTGAATATATTTATTCCGATTATTTCGCCAATTCTACATCTTTTTTCGGATAAAATAACGAGTGTCGTATTTGAGTTAGTGATTATCTCTATTGGCAATTTAGCATTAATTGCCGTTTTTATTACCCAAAAAGAATATTTTAATTCTAAATTGATTACAAAGACTTTCCTACAAATTCTGGTTCCGTATATTGTTCTGCCAACTCTGTTTTTCTATTTTGTATTGCATCCAACTACCAGTATCAACGAATTTTTGGTTATTACCTATATACTAATTTTGGTGGTATTTGCGGTTACTTCTTCGTATTTCTCTAAAAATCAGCGGGTTTCGATGTACCTAACAATCAGCGTAGGATTACTGTTTTTGGCGAGTGGGGCCAACGGATACCGACTTTTTGTTACATCTTATTTTTTTGATTTCGGATTAGTCCGAATCGCCACAGTTTTCTCAAAATACTTCTTAGCTCTCGGGTTTATCACAAATAAACGATTGCAACAATAAAATCTGCTAAGGCGATTGTGTAACTTTGTGGTATGAATTATTTATCAGCAGAAAACATTGGTAGGAACTTGGGAGAACGTTGGCTTTTCCGGAACTTTACTTTCGGAATCCTCCAAGGCGAAAAAGTAGCACTTATTGGCTCGAATGGTTCGGGCAAATCCTCATTGCTCGATGTTATCACGGGCAAAGCCGAAATTGACGAGGGTATCATCAGTATCCGTAAAGATATTAGGGTGGGCTACCTCGACCAAAATCCTGACTTCAACCTCTCAAAGACCGTTCTCGAAACCATTTTTGCATCCGAAAACGCCAACACAAAGGCGATTCGGGATTATGAACTCGCCTTAGAGACCGATAACCAGAAACTATGGACCGATGCCATGCTGCGAATCGAAGAACTCAAAGCGTGGGACTACGAAACCAAAGTCAAACAGATTTTGGGTAAACTCGGTATCCACGATTTTGATAAATTAATCAGCCAGTTATCGGGCGGACAACAAAAAAGAGTGGCTTTGGCCAGAGTTTTGATTGAAGAACCCGACTTTTTGATTCTGGATGAACCTACCAACCACCTCGACCTCGATACAATCGAATGGCTCGAAGGTTATCTTTCATCGGCAAATATTACACTCTTGCTTGTTACGCACGACCGTTATTTTTTGGATAAAGTTTGTAACCGAATGTTAGAGATTGACAACGGTAAAATCCATAAATACAGTGGTAATTATGCTTATTTTTTAGAGAAAAAAGCCGAACGTGAGGCCATCGAAGCCGCCTCTATTGATAAAGCTAAAAACCTACTCCGCAAAGAGTTGGAATGGATGCGTCGCCAGCCCAAAGCCCGTACAACCAAAGCCCAATATCGTATTGATGCTTTTTATGAACTAAAAGACAAGGCCTCGCAAGGCAAACGTGAAGAAAAACTCGAACTCGGCATGAAAATGAGCCGTTTAGGTAGTAAAATCATCGAGATTAATCATATCAGTAAGTCTTTTGGTGAGCAAAAGGTCATTTCTGAATTTAATTATACGTTCAAAAAAGGTGATAGAATTGGTATCGTAGGACGAAACGGAATGGGTAAAACCACGCTTCTCGAAATCATTACCGATAAAATCAAAGCCGATATGGGTTCGGTCGTCAAAGGCGATACCGTACAGATTGGATACTACAAACAAGAAGGGCTTGATTTCAGAGATGACCAACGCATTATTGATGTTGTGAAAGAGATTGCCGAGTACGTAAAAATGGGCAACGGACAAGAGATTTCGGTTTCGCAGTTTCTGACGCTCTTTTTGTTTCCGCCGGCGGTGCAATACACTTACGTAAACAAATTGAGTGGGGGCGAAAAACGTCGTTTGCAGTTACTCAAGATTTTGGTTCGGAATCC
>JALOLV010000443.1 GCA_025455785.1 Spirosomataceae bacterium
GTAAATGTCGCAATATTCGTTACATAAAGGTAAATCTCCCGAACTCGAAGGCTTCGACTGTATTTTGGCGTTTTCTGAAAAGAAGATTCAGCACGTACAGCCCAATTCTTTGCATATAAGCGTGAGCGAAGGCATCAAAATCTTTTATGTATTAGAAGGTAAGTTCGACTGGATGGTTGATAGTCAAGAAGTTACGCTATACCCAAACGATGTTTGTTTGGTTTTGCCGTGGCAGGCTTTTGGCAATGTAAAAGGGACTTTTGAGGTTGGTAAGATTCAGTGCATAGCCCTGCAACCTTATAGTTTTGAACCAAAAGGCGAACTATCGCTCGGAAATTGGAGTAGTATTCCTGAAACCGAATTGAGAGTAATCAGTAGGATTTTTTCACTAAATCGAAAACCCACGATGTCGAATTTTAAGGTTGGTGGAGAGATTCTTCAAAAAATAAAAAACGAATTATTTAGCGGCGAATTAGGCTATCGGGTGCGGGTCAATCATTTGATTGATGAATTATTGATAATGACAGCCCGCCAACTAAGCCGACAAGAAAACCAGCGGAGGGATTTTCCGCAGACGTTTCAGAAGCTCGACCAATTATTACGTGAGAATATCGCTCACCCGTGGACGGTCGAAGAAATGGCGGGTATCGTGGGGCTTGGAACAACGGCCTTCACCGAAAAAGTAAAGGCTTATTCGGGTTTTTCACCGCTCAACTATCTTATAAATATCCGCATCACCGAGGCAATCAAATTGATGAAAAGAACCGATTTGAGCTTGACGGATGTTGCACTCGATACAGGTTTTTATTCGTCACAACATTTTTCGATGACATTCAAAAAATTGACTGGTTTTACGCCCGGGCAATTCAGAAAGAATAATCAGCCGAAAAAATAGTTTTTAGAGAGAACACTCTGTTAACTGTCTGATAATTAATAAGTTATGAGTATCAATTAAACATTCACCGATTCATTCATTCGCAAATTCGCTCATTTATATATGGATTGTATCATAACCATCGAAATCGGGACGTCATCGGTTAAGGTCTATGGATTCGACCTCAACGGCAGGGTGATTGCACATCGAAAGGGCATCTATCCCACCTTCCATCCGCATCCTGATTATTCAGAACAAGACCCCGAACAGATTTTTATTACTGTGTTGTTTGTCCTGAAAAGTTTTTTGAACGAACACATTCATACCAAAAATCATAAAGTTGTAGCACTTTGTTTTAGTGCTTCGATGCACAGCGTTTTGGCAGTTGACGACAAAGGAATTGCTTTGGGTAATGCCATTATTTGGGCCGATAACCGAGCCATAAAAGAGGCCGAAAGTCTCAAAAAAACTGATTTAGGTAGCCAGATTTACCACGCAACGGGTACACCGATTCACCCGATGTCGCCATTGGCAAAAATCAAATGGATAAAAAATAATGAACCCGATAAGTTTACTAAAACCCAGCGTTTTTTATCAATCAAGACGTACATTATCCAGCAACTGACGGGTCAATACGTGGTAGATTACAGCATGGCTTCGGCAACAGGGCTGTTTAATATTCATCAACTTAAATGGAACCAAGATTCGCTCGATTATCTCGGAATCACCTCTGATAAAATTCCGACGGTCGTACCGGTATTTTTTGATGAATTATCGCTGAAAAAAGAGATTTGCGTTTCGTTAGGATTGTTGCCCAAAACCAAAGTCATCATCGGCGGTAGCGATGGTTGTTTTGCAACGCTCGGTGCAGGAGTGGTGGGCGAAGGTAACGCCACCATTTCAATTACATCGAGTGGGGCGGTTAGAGTGGCAGGAAAAGAAGTTTTGAAAGATGAAAAACAACGTTTTTTCAACTATCTGATTGATAAAGATTTTTATATTTCGGGAGGCCCGACCAATAACGCTGGGGTTGTTTTTGAGTGGTTTGCTCGCCAATTTGGCGATTTTAGCAATGTTTTAGATTTCGAGGATGCCGTCAATGACCTTTTTAAAGATGCTTCGCAGGTTGCGGCTGGGGCCAACGGGCTAATTTTTTTGCCGTATCTTTTTGGCGAGAGGGCCCCACTTTGGAACGCCAACGCACGAGGAATGTACTTTGGTTTGAATATCTCGCACGAGCAAAAACATTTTATTCGAGCTACCATCGAGGGCATTTTATTTGAGATTTATAGCATCGGTAAATTGCTCGAAAGCTACCGCAGGATTGATACACTTTATGTCAATGGCACTTTTGCGGCCCTGCCGCTTTGGGCTTCGATTTTGGCAGATATGTACGGCAAAACAGTATATGTCAATGACAACCACGACAGTGCCAGCGTGGGTGCTGCATTGGTAGGATTGACGCAGCTCGGTGTTTTTAAGAATGTTGAGGAAGCCTCAAAAATCATACAGTCAAGTCAAGTTTATCAACCAAATCAGCAAAACCATTCGGTTTATATGAAATATTTTGAGATTTTTGAGAGTCTTAGCTATAAACTCAATGCCGAATTTGATGCAATTGCGGCCTTGCAACATTCGTAAATATAGGTAATTATGCGAATGTTCCGAATTTCTCGAATACTCCGAATGTTGTTTAGATTGTTGATAATCAGGTAGTTACTCTGGTTGTTCAGATTCAAGCAGAGGCAATTTTAATCGGATAATTCGGAAAATTTGAAGCATTCATCATTCATAGATAATTACGATAAACACTAACTCGTGAATTACATAGGTATAGATATTGGTACAACAAGCACCAAAGCGGTATTATTTAGCAATGATGGAAAAGTTCTGCGGCAGCATAGCATCGGCTACGAAATGCTGCATCCCGAACCCGATTATTCGGAGCAA
>JALOLV010000444.1 GCA_025455785.1 Spirosomataceae bacterium
GATGGATTTATGATACAGGGTGGCGACCCTAATTCTCGCAATGCTAAAGCTGGCGAACGCCTCGGCAATGGCGGCGGCGATATGGAAAGGATTCCGTTTGAGTTTAAGCCTAATCATATTCACCTCAAAGGGGCTTTGGCGGCGGCTCGTGATAATAACCCCGAGAAGAAATCGAGTGCGTGTCAGTTTTATATTGTAGATGGTCAGCCACGTACCGACGAAGAGATTACGCAGTTTGCATCTCGCAATAAAATGGAGTACACCACCGAGCAACGCAAAGACTATATGATACTGGGCGGTTCGCCGCATTTAGACAATGGTTACACGGTTTTTGGGAGGGTGATTGACAACCTAAAAGTGATTGATGAAATTGCCAAGCAACCCAAAGACCAATCTGACCGCCCGAAGAGTGACATTAAAATGAAAATGACCGTACAAAAAATGCGTAAAAAGAAAATCACGAAAAAGTACGGGTATCAATATGAAGCATAATAAAAGTACTATCCTAAACCAAGAAAACATAAAGTGAAAAAGATACTTATTACTGGTTCTAATGGCCTTTTGGGTCAAAAATTAGTAGAATTACTCACACAACAGCCAAATATACAGACTATTGCAACGGCTCGTGGCGAAAACCGTCTGCCACAAAAAGAAGGTTATGAATACCAACAAATGGATATTACCGACCGCCAACAAGTATTAGACGTAATAGCATCTGTAAAGCCCGATGTGGTGATACATACGGCGGCAATGACTAATGTTGACCAATGCGAAGCCGAAAAAGATAACTGCTGGAAACAAAATGTAAATGCAGTTGAATACATAGTAGAGGCTTGCGAAAAAAATAACGTTTTTTTGTGTCATGTCTCGACCGATTTTATATTCGATGGTAAAGCTGGTCCTTATGATGAAACCGCCGAGGCAAATCCGTTGAGTTTTTATGGCTGGAGCAAATATGCTGCCGAAAAAGCTGTAACGAATAGCAATATCCGCTGGGCAATAGCCCGAACGGTACTGGTTTACGGAATAGCCCACGATATGAGCCGAACTAATATTATTCTTTGGGTAAAAAACTCGCTCGAAGCAGGAAAAAATATCAAAGTCGTAACCGACCAATGGCGTACGCCGACGCTTGCCGAAGACTTAGCAAAGGGCTGCTTCTTGATTGCTGATAAAGAAGCCGAAGGTATATTTAATATATCGGGCAAAGACTTTTTGACACCTTACGAAATGGCCATAATGACAGCCGATTATTTTGGTCTCGACAAAAATTTGATTGCCCAAGCCGATGGTAGCACATTTACGCAACCCGCTAAGCGTCCGCCACGAACGGGCTTTGTCTTAGATAAACCTCGTGAAGTACTTGGTTATGAACCAGTTAGCTTTAATGAAGGAATCGCAATTTTGGCGTCGCAGATAAATTCGTAAATTTTTCTAAAAAAACTTTGGCACTTTGGTACGATGCTTGTACTTTTGCAATCCGAATTTAAGACAGAAAACGAGTAATGGTAAATCGAAAGTCTTAGTTCGTAAATAGAGAAGGTCCTGTGGCCGAGTGGCTAGGCAGAGCTCTGCAAAAGCTTGTACAGCGGTTCGAATCCGCTCGGGACCTCAAAAAAACTCAAAAAGCACCTCAATAGGGTGCTTTTTTGTTTGATTTTAATGATATTTTGCTACTTGCTTGCTATCTCGGCTATGTAATGTAAGAATCCTGATTAATGATATACACTCTATCCCCGAAAACTGCCCAATAACCATTTTTTTGTCTTAAATTTGCTATTTGTTCTCGAAATTAGTCCATCAGCTCCAAATTTACGTCTCACCTTTAAAACAATGGATTAATGAAAAACCTAATCACAGTATTCTTATTACTTACTGCTACCGTAGCATATGCTCAAACCGATACACTCAAAGCCGAACAAGCCAAAAATTTCATCGACAAAGAAATCATTGTAAAAGGCAATGTAGCTGGTTCTCGTTTGTTCGACAAAGAGGGCAAAAAGACTTTTCTGATAAATCTCGACCAGCGTTATCCGCAAACGCCACTGACGGTTGTGCTTTATACCGAAGCCTACGATGCTCTGGGGCTGAAAGAAGAAATTGATGGTAAAAACCTAATAGTAAAAGGGGTAGTTACGCTCTTCAACGACCGACCACAGATTGTAGTTTCGGATTTGAAAAATTTGCACATCCTGAAATAACAATTTTGGTTTGGTGAGAAATTAGGGATATTTGTCGAGTTGGGGCGAATAGCATTTGCCCCAACTTTCATAACTAAATCATACATTCTCCTAAAATTTACTATTCGATTTTGCTAAATTTGCAATTTCAAACAAGTTTATCGTTAATCAAAAAGCTGAATAGCGATTAACCATTAACGAACAGCAGCTATAAGAATGATTCAGAATCCGAGCAGATACACCGTTACCGCCGCATTGATTTACGCCAATGGCCCGATTCACATCGGTCATTTAGCTGGGTGCTACGTACCCGCCGATATTTATGTGCGTTATCTTCGCAGTATGGGCAAAGACGTAGCGTTTGTAAGCGGCACCGACGAACACGGTGTTCCAATCACCATCAAGGCCAAAAAAGAAGGTACAACCCCGCAAGCAGTGGTTGATAAATACTACGAAATCATCCGTAAATCTTTTGAAGACTTCGGGATTTCGTTCGATATTTATTCACGCACCAGCAAACAGATTCACCACCAAACATCGCAGGATATTTTTAAGGTGATGTACGACAAAGGCTATTTTGATGAGCAAGTTACCGAGCAGTATTATGACGAAGTAGCTCAGCAGTTTTTGGCCGACCGCTATCGCCTACCGAACTTAAAAACCCTCGTTCTACTTTGTCGGGTTCTAAGCCCGTCATGAAGGCTACCAAAAACTGGTATTTGCCGCTCGACAGAATGCAACCACAGATTGAAGAATACGTAAATAGCCATACCGAGTGGAAAACCAACGTTTTTGGACAATGCCAGTCGTGGCTCAAGCAAGGTTTGCAGCCGCGTGCGATGACCCGCGATTTGGACTGGGGTATCAAAGTGCCGCTTGAAGACACCGAAGGCAAAGTGCTTTATGTGTGGTTCGATGCTCCGATTGGCTATATCTCGATGACCAAAGAACTCAAAGGTGATAATTGGGAAAAATATTGGAAAGCCGAAGATACGAAGTTGGTGCATTTTATTGGCAAAGACAATATTGTTTTTCATTGCATTATCTTTCCTGCAATGTTAATGGCCGATGGACGTTATATTCCCGGGGCCGATAACGTGCCAGCTAATGAATTTATGAACCTCGAAGGCGATAAAATCTCTACTTCGAGAAATTGGGCGGTTTGGTTGCACGAATATCTGGAGGAGTTTCCGGGCAAAGAAGACGTTTTACGTTATGTACTGACGGCAAATGCCCCCGAAACCAAAGATTCACGGAATCGTACCGGAGGTTAGCGAATTGCAGGATGTTGACAAGCAAGTTTTGGCAGATTTAGAAGCATTACCAAAACAGATTGGAGAAGCAATAGAAAACTACCGATTCCGTGAAGGATT
>JALOLV010000445.1 GCA_025455785.1 Spirosomataceae bacterium
TGTAATAAACTCACCCTCAAACGAAACCCAACGAGTAAATTCATCGCCTTTTCGATTATAAAAAAACCGACATGCCCCTTTTTTGATAAAACCGATGCCCCCCACAACTTGCCCATCCTCTACAAAATAATCGCCATTTGATAGACTTATTTTTTTGGTGAAGATTCCTTCAATTTGCTCGGCATCGGTTTTACTTATATTAAAGGTATTTAGAATATCTCCTAAATTCATCTCAAAATATAAGGCATAGTAGAAACACTGATTATACCATCACTCAGGGCAGTACCCGTTGAGGCATCGACCTCTTTGCCGCCTACGTAAACTTTTAAGGTAACGGTTTCGCCTCTTTTGCCGAGTCTGCTGGCATCACCCGTTACTACCATAACTAAGGTATTGACAGAAGCCTTTGCCGTAAATGAGGTTGACCACGGAAGTTTATCTACTTCAAATGCCTCTGTTACGCCGTTGTTTGTAGCGGCAGCAACGAGTAATTTTCCTGAATAGTTGCCCGTAATCTCGTATTTTACGTCTCTACTACCGCTACTACCCCCCGAGCCAACTTCGTCTTTTGAGCAAGAGAGCATGGTAAATGTGGCAAAAATGCTTAAAATCACTAATTTGATTTGCTTTTTCATGGTTTTTTACTGTGTTTATAATGGATAAAATGATACTACAAATTTAGATTGAGATACCCGAGGGCAAATCCCTCAAAATGTTTGATTATATCTTCAATTCTTACTTAGATATTTTGTTTTTCAATTCTTCGGCTCTTTTTCTGCCAGCCTTGTAGTTGGGGTCTAAAGCTATTGCTTTGTCGAGATAGGCCAAAGACTGTTTTTTGTATTTTGAACTCTGCCTTTGATTTGCCCAAGCCCAATACGTGAAACTCATGATTTTTGAGTTGGCAAAATTTTCGTTTTTATCTTGTTTGTCAATAATTGATTGAAAATCTTGCTTAGCAAGCCTCTTTTTGGTAAAGAAAAACCAAGGTAAATTTTCGGCAACACTGCCTCGCAAAAATTCGGGTAAATAAGATACCGAGGCATATTTATTTACGGCCTTGTCAAATAATGTAAATGCCTCGCCCAATAGTTTTAACTTCTTGGTTTCGGCACCTACCAACGATAATGCCGATGCTCTATAAGATGCAATAAATGGCAACAACTCTTTGGATGTATTATCAGAATTGAACTGCTCGGTCAAGACATCAAAACTCTTTTTGGCATAACCTTTAAATTCTGTTTTTGAAAAAAAAGAGAGATTTAATGCTACTTCGTGATAAATAACCCCAAGTCTGGTTTTATTTATTTCTGTCGGTTTTTGCTTAAATTCTTCCTCAACTTCTTTGAGTTTGGTTTTCAACTCGGTGGTATCAATCAGCTCCATCACATCATCTAATTGATGTTCAAAGCCTTTGACTTTCGAAAAATCTAACTGTTGTGCTATTAGGCTGTTTGTTACGGCCATAGCCATCATAATCAAAGTAAATAATCTGTATTTCATTTTTTGAACTGTGCTTAATTGAAGTGCAAAATTGAAAATACATTAGATTTAAAGACGATGACTTAAGTTAAGATTTTTGTTTAGAATGAATTCTTTTTTGAATTCTACTCAAACTCTCAGGGCTAATTCCTAAGAAGTTGGCTATGTATTTTTGTGGTACTTTTTGAAACAAATCAGGTTGTTTTTTCAATAAATTCTTAAATCTTTCTTCGGGTTTATCAGATGAAAGCGACATCGCTATTTCG
This sequence comes from Spirosomataceae bacterium, assembly GCA_025455785.1. Lineage (GTDB taxonomy): Bacteria > Bacteroidota > Bacteroidia > Cytophagales > Spirosomataceae > JALOLV01. Next base: position 1,749 of record JALOLV010000445.1, read on the forward strand.
GTGGCTCTTTGTGCCACTTGTTCGGCCATAATCCTTCCAAAAGTTTCATATTTATTACAGTCGTTGTATAATTTATAAAGGTTTTCTTTCTTGATTATAAATACGGTTGTGTTTGTCATGGCTTGCAGGTTCATGATACACAACGTGTTATGCGTAAAGCTTTGAAAATCAGTAACCCAAGAGTTTTCAAACGAAATATCACAAGTTTTTTCTACACCGTCTTTAACATGAAAATGCCTGATTGTACCTTCTGTAATGAATCCGATAAAGTCGCAAACTTTACCATCTTGCAATAAAAAATCTTTTCTCTTTATTTCTCTAACTTCAAAATTTTTGTCGATGAGTTCAAGTTCGCCCTCTGTGAGTTGAACAACTGCCAAACAGTATTTTTTTAGCTTCTCGAACATTATAGGCTCTTAGTAATTATCTATGCAAAAATTGTTTTACGATGGTTGTCAAACGCCCTATCTTACAAGAAGACACCTGTTTTTTTACAAAATTAAACCTGTCGGTTCATTCAAAAAGAAGACATTTGTCTATTTTGGATGAATGGTTGATATAAATTTTAGGGTATGCTACTGCCAGTAAGATTGGTGTACTTTACTGCTATGTCAATCGTTAATCCAAGCCCGAAACAACGCCGTTGTGTTTTGGCTGGTCAATAGATTCGTGGTGCATCCTTTGAGCCATACGGCCAGTATATTCTTGTTATAAGTTTCTATTTTTTCGATGTGGATTTTCTGGACAATTTCGCTACGATTAAGTCTAAAAAACTCTTTAGGGTTGAGTTGCTCTTCGATTTCTTTGAGGGTTGATTCGCCAAGTAAGTGTTTTTTGCCGCTTGTATCGTACGCAAAAACTACCCCTTCGCTCGCTTTAAAAAAAGTTATGTTTTGGGTTTCTAAAAAATAAATTCCTTGCCGTTGGTGTACCGTAAATCGTTTTTTGAATGATTTTTCAGCAAAATTTTGTACCAGTATCTTTGAAATATTTTGTAATAAATTATGGGTGTCGTTGGGTGCGTTCCGTAGCATCATAAACTTATCCCAAGATTTCTGAAAACGGTCTTTAG
>JALOLV010000077.1 GCA_025455785.1 Spirosomataceae bacterium
GCCACAGCCGAATATTTAAAAGACAGTTGTGATAATTTATTTACTGTTTCAAGAAGACCCTCGCCCTATGGTATTTGGTTGAAAACAGACTTAACAAAAATTGAAGAGATTGAAGATTTACAAAAGCGTATTGGTGATATTCCAATAGACGCTTTGTTGTATTTAGGCGGAACTTGGGAAACCAACGCATTTACCCCTAATTATAACTTTGAAAATTGCTCAAATCAAGATATTGAGAACGTTTTGAATGTAAATCTTCTTGCACCGATTAGAACCATTCAAAAGTTCATTCCAAACCTCAAAAAATCAAAAAATGCAAAAATCATCATTATCGGTGCAGCAGTCGGTGGACTAAATCTCAATGAGAGCAAAGAAGTCTCAAATACAGCTTCAAAGTTTGGGCTTCGTGGACTTGTATTTTCTTTAAGACAGACTTTAAGTCAGCACAGAATTGGTGTAACACTAATTAACCCGGGGAACCTTTCAACAGAAGAAGTCTTGAACGACCTTAAAAATGCAGGGAAAGACGAATCACACTCTATTCCATTGACAGATTTATTTAATATCATTGAAACAGTATTAAATTTGTCAAACCGGACAAACATAAATGAGATAGATTTGCCGAATATGTAGAAAGTAACACGACCTAACACGGGTTTAGCAAAATACTACCAGAAATGCTATATTTGAGCATTTGTGATTCTAAGTACAAAAATTGACAATGGAGTTAAACCCGAAAACATATGAACCAAATATCGAACTATCGGCGTTTGTCAAACGCTATTGGACTTTAGACGGTGAAAAGGAAAACATACCTCTCAAAAACACCATTGTGCCAGATGGCACAATGAAATTAATCTTTCATTACGGCGACACCTACAAACATCATTCTCAAAATGGCGTGATAACAGTTTTGCCAAAATGTTTTTTAATTGGACAATTGACAAAACCTTATGTGATAGAGCCAGTAGGCGTAACGGGCAGTTTTGTAGTTCAATTCAAGCCTAATGGATTTATGCCTTTCTCGACAATACCAATTAAAGAGATGGAAAACAAAGCTATTCCAATAGACATATTATTTGGAGAAGAAGGTAAAAATCTTGGTGAACAAATATTAAATGCAAACTCAACGCCTGAAAGAATTCAAATCATAGAGACTTTCCTCTTCAAACAATTAGCCAAGAAAAAAACGATTGATAACATCGTAAATGCAACAGTTGAGACAATTTTCAAAAGAAATGGGCGATTTTCTGTAAATGAATTTTCAGAAAACAATAACATAAACCGAAGGCAATTAGCTCGGAAATTTTCTTCAGCTATAGGATTAAGCCCAAAGCAACTCGCAAAGACAATTAGAATTCAGACAACCTTGAAAGTGTTGTTGAATGAAGAGATTTCAAGCCTAACCGATTTGGCATACGAGAACGAATATTTTGACCAAGCACATTTTATAAAAGAATTCAAGGAATTTACAGGATTAACACCAAAGGAGTTTTTTGGAGACAGCTTAAAAATGTCGTTGATTTTTGATAAAAAATAGCCTTGTCCCATTTTTACAATTTTGGCGTTTGGGGTGATTTTACCTTTGCATCTTAATAGTGCAAACTTAAAAATCATAGTAAAATGGCAAATGTAAATCCAGTTGGTTGGTTTGACCTCAATGTGGCAGACTTAGACCGAGCAAAAAAATTCTACGAAACAGTTTTCAATGCAAAGCTGACAGATGCACCCATCGAATGGGGTAAGCAATCATTCTTTCCTTTTAGTCCTGAAAGCCACGATATTTCAGGGGCATTGGTAGAGAAAGCCGATTTTGTTCCGAGTAGTAATAATACAGTTGTCTATTTTGAAACCGAAGACAACATCTCAGAAGAACAAAGAATTGAAGCCGCAGGTGGAAAAGTTGTACAACCTAAAATGAATATTGGTGAATTTGGTTTCATCTCAATTTTTATTGACACAGAAGGTAATACAGTAGGACTTCATTCACGTAAATAATTTTATTGATGACTTACGATACAAAACTTGCCGACAGAGTTAGAGAATTTCTTGCCGAAATACCAAGCATAGACATTGAAGAAAAGGAAATGTTCAATGTACTAAACTTTATGGTAAACGGAAAGACCTGTGTTTGCATCAGCGGTGAAAAATTGATGTTACGCTTTGACCCAAGCCGACAGGAAGAGCTTTACGAAAAAGAAGGTTACGAGACAATGTTGATGAAAGGTAAAGAATACAAAGGCTACTGCTATATAAATCCAGAAGGCTTTAAAAATAGAAAAGACTTTGAATTTTTCTTAAACTTGTGCCTCGACTATAACAAAGTCGCTAAGTCATCAAAGAAACGAAAGACGAAGTAAAAACAACGAATAATTAATAGCGGATTTGCGTCAGGCGGGGTCATTGCTTCGTTTGACGCTTTTTGCCATATTTGAGCCATGGTAGAGCGTAATATTAAAAATGCCGACCAACTCCAAGCCGCAAACTGTTAGCGGTAACACCAAATCGACATCCTAAAAATGATAGAAATCAAAAAATGAATAATACTGTACTAACTTAAATTATAATGTATTAGTACAACGGTCGCCTTCCTCATTAAGAGATACAAATGTACCTTTAAAAATTTTCTCCCCTAAAATTGTAGGACTTTCGCTTTGGCTATTGTGGCCCATCGGGACGATATATCATCCCTAACGGGACTTTTTTCGAGGAAAATCGTTCCTGTTTCTACCGACATTTTATCCCTACGGGATATTTTATTTGTTAAGCGAAAGTCCTAAATTGGTAAGAACTATTTACAATCCATATGCGGACAATGATGAAGAATTATATCAAAGGATTTATGTCTGTAAAACACCAAAACAAGATTTTGATAGGATGAAAGAGCTTTTCAAAAAGAGAATATTTGAATAGTCAAAGGTACTACTGCCAACAAGATATTGCCAAAATAGAGCCAAAAGTGCTATATTTAAACATTGGAATTTTACAGAACGTTTGGCATAAGACTGCCAGCAGCCCCGTCAAAACCTTGATATTAAAAATTACTACCTTTGACCAATGAAAGATTTGTTTCCATTTTATACCATCGGACATTTTATAAACGAACCTAACAACCGAACCGAATTTGAAATCATGCGGTTTGAGGAGATGGACGAACCCGAAGTGGACGACATTCACAAACACACTTTTTACGAAATTCTCTGGACAGAAAAAGGGATAAGCAAACAAACCATTGACTATAAAAAATACGAAGTATTGCCCAACAGCTTATTTTTTATTTCTCCAAATCAGGTTCATCAATTTGAAGAGTGGAAACCTTTGAAGGGTGGAACAATTCTATTTACCGAAGATTTCTTCTTGCTCAACCACAACAATAAAGATAAACTTTTTGAATTAAGTTTTTTGGATAATTTTTACGCTAATCCTTGTATTCAGTTGGACAAGACGAATTTTGCCGACATCAAACAAACCATTGACTTAATTACAAAAGAGCAAAAACGAGCCGACAAAAACCAGTCAATTACACAATCTTTACTGCATATTTTATTGGCACAAGTTCAGCGGTGTATCGACAAAGAAACCGAAAAGACGGTTTCAAAAAAATATCTAATTCTCTTCAAACAATTCAAAACTATTTTAGATAAGCATTTTGCTGAAAACAAAACGGCTTCATTTTTTGCTCAACAACTACATATTACAGCCCATCATTTAAACCTTGTTACAAAAGAAGTAACAGGCAAAACTGCCAGCGAAGTGATAAGAGCAAGAAGCATTTTAGAAGCCAAACGACTTCTAACTTATACAGACAAAACCGTTTCAGAAATTGCTTTTGAGCTTAATTATACCGATAGCTCCTACTTCGCTAAAACATTTAAAGCCGAGACAAATCTTTCGCCAATGGCATTTAAAATCGAAATGTCCGAAAATTACCGAACAAGGTAGGTTTCATCTTAACATCATGGTTTTTATTTGCCTCATCTTTGCATTGTCAATATTGACATCAAAATTCAATAATTATTACAATGCAAGAACAAGCGAAATGGGTTTTAGACCCAAGCCACACCAAAGTAGGTTTTAGTGTTAGACACTTTGGGATTTCTGAAACTGACGGTTTTTTCAGAAACTATACAGCAACAGTAAAAACAGAAAAAGAAGACTTTTCTGATTTACAAGTAAATGTAAAAGTACAAATCGACAGCATTGATACCAACGATGCCCAAAGAGATGCCCACCTGAAAGCAGACGATTTTTTTAATGCTGAGAAGTTTCCGGAAATGAAATTTGAAAGCACTAAAATTGAAACTACCGCTTCTGCAAATGAGTACAAAATGCACGGAAACTTGACTATTCGGGATATTACCAAACCAGTTATTTTTGATTTAGAATATGCGGGTACGGTACCAAAAGACCCATTTGGTAATACCAAAGCAGGTTTTTTTATTTCGGGTAACATAAATAGACAAGATTTTGGACTCTCTTTTAATGTGCTACTCGGTACAGGAAACTTGGCAGTTTCAGACAAAGTAAAAATCAATATTCCTGTCCAACTTCTAAAAGTAGCATAATCATGAAAAACAAAATTTGGTTTATCACAGGAATTTCAAGCGGTTTGGGCAAGGCACTTGCCCAAACTGTAATTGAAAGTGGCGATTTTGTCATTGGTACATTTCGCAACCAGACCCAAGCAGACGCTTTTAATAATGAATACAAAGACCAAGCATTTGCTTTGACATTGGATATTACAAAAGAGACAGAAATTGAATATGTCATTAGCCTTGTTTCTGAAAAATTTGGAAAAATAGATGTACTCGTAAACAATGCAGGTTTTGGATTTGCAGGTGCCATCGAAGAAACAAGCACAGAAGAAACAAGAGAGATTTTTGAAGCCAACTTTTTTGGAACACTAAAATTGACCCAATCTTTTTTACCATTTTTTAGGCAGCAAAAAAGCGGACACATCATTCAAATATCTTCGCACGGTGGGTTTAAAGCATTTCCGGGTTTTGGCATTTACAATGCAAGTAAGTTTGCATTAGAAGGATTCAGCGAGGCATTGGCAATTGAAGTTGCACCATTGGGTATTAAACTGACTATTGTAGAGCCGGGGCCTTTTAGAACAAATTTTGCAGGTAGTTCTTTCAAACAAGCCAGCAAAATAATAAAAGACTACGACCAAACGGCAGGAGCATTTAGAGAAAGAATGAAGCAAGTCAATGGCAAACAAGAAGGCGACCCAAGAAAGGCAGCACGGGCAATTTTTAACATTACAAAGGTTGATACACCACCATTGCGACTGCCATTAGGAAAAATTGCGATTGTTTCATTGGGAGCAAAATTAGAAAGCGTACAAAAAGACATTGACGCTTACAAAGAAATTGCCGAAAGCGTTGTATATTAAGGACGGACAAAAAAGTGTGCCTGTCAAGGGTTTGGTAAAATAGAGCAAGAGTACTAAATTGAGCATTATTAATCCTAAATTGGCATTGGCGATTTACCGAACTTTTGTGTTTCGATTTTAGCCACATTGCCAAGCCCAAAACCTTTTAAAGCGATGGAAGGTATCACTCCTCGGCAATACAGAAAGTTAAAAACTGAAAATAACACCTTTTTTCGAGATACTTAAATAATGACCTTTGCCATTTATCTTTAAAACAAAAATTACGTTTAAAACCGTTCTTTGATAATGCGTTTAACAAAAAAGAAAAGTTCCTCAGCATTGATTCAGCAGAAAATGAAGGCAAAAACGTTTATGGCAATTTTTTTGTAGGACAGTGGAGAACATTCAAAGCATATTTCAAATTCACCATCAACGAAGAAGGTAAAATCACAAGATTATATATTGCCCAAGGAAGATAAAATGAACATAAAAAGGTTTTTACAGAGAAGAAAATATGAGCTTTTGCTCATTGCCCTCATACAACATTTGTATATTGGTATCGTTGTGAGCGATATGACTTTTTACACCGAAATTCTCTGGCCAATCAATATGATATTTCTTGGCTTGGCAAGTGTGGGTGTCTTCATCGGAAAAGGTAAACTCAAAAATATCGTAGAGTATGTACTGACAATTATTGTCATCGCTTTTCCTGTTTTTCTATCTTTTTTTAAAGGTGTTCCAGAGTTTATGTTGCTGCTCAACATCAGTTATGTGATTTTCTTTTCATTTATTTTTCTCGAAGTATTCAAATTTCTAATCAAACCGAGCTACATCAACATCGACATCATTTCGGCGGCGGCCTGTGGCTTATTTTTGTTAATAGAAACCTTCGTTTTTCTTTTCCAGATTTGGGTTTACACTGACCGCAGTTCATTCAGAGGCATCGACTATTCGAGTTCGGCACATACATTTATTGACTTGGTATATTACTGCTCCATTACCTTAACAACCATTGGCTATGGCGACATAACTCCCAATGCCCACTATACAAAATTGGCCGCTTCGCTTATTGGCATTGCAGGCCATTTTTATTCGGTGGTATTGGTGGGTATTTTAATCAGCAAGTTTACCAATCCTTCAAATTCTAAATAATATGCACATAGGTAATCATTACAAAATAACAGAATTTTTGCTCTGGACAAGGCGGGATATATATGTCTTGGTAATTTTAGCCACAATCCCAACCGTTTTATTTCAAGTCTTTGATTTGAAATGGATTGCGATTCCTTGGGTTCCTGTGGCATTGGTGGGTACGGCAGCCGCTTTTATTGTAGGCTTCAAAAATACACAAACCTACAACCGCCTTTGGGAAGCCCGTCAGATATGGGGGGCAATAGTAAACACCAGCCGCACTTGGGGTATCATGAGCAAAGATTTTGTAAATGCCGACAAAACTGATACTCAACAACTGATTTACAGACACTGTGCTTGGCTTACCGCCTTACGTTTTCAATTGCGAAAACCCCAATCTTGGGAAAATTCTAATAAAAAACATAACATTGAGTACCGTAATTATTATTCTGTTCCTGAATGGGAAAACAACTTGGAGGAAGAGCTAAAAAAATACCTATCAGAAGAAGAACTCAATTATGTGGTTGGCAAAAAAAACCGAGCCACACAGTTGATAGCATTGCAATCAAAACACCTCAGAAACCTCCGAGCCAAAGGTAAAATTGACTATTACGAATACGTAGAAATGGAAAGACGATTGGCAGATTTGTATGACCACCAAGGCAAATGCGAACGCATCAAAAACTTCCCCTATCCACGACAATTTGCAAGTATCAATTTATTTTTCGTTTGGCTTTTGGTGTTGATGTTACCTTTTGGTATGCTCAATGAGTTTCAAAAATTGGGCGAACATTTTGCTTGGCTCACCATCCCTTTTACAGTTATAGTATCTTGGGTTTTCACTTCTATGGAAAAAGTTGGCGAAGCAACCGAAAATCCGTTTGAAGGTGGAGCAAATGATATTCCGATGGCTGCAATGTGCCGAACCATCGAAATTGACTTGAGAGATATGCTTGACGAAAGCCAACTGCCAGAACCTATTTCACCGACGAACAACATCTTAATGTAAAATCAATATGAAGAAAAGAGAAAAATTAGCCGTCATTCATAAGTGGTACCCCAAGGCAATCACTACCATCGACAGTGTAAACAAAATCATTGATTTTGTAGAATATGAATTAGACTTAGAACCAAAACAAGTAATGCTTGCCGATAGCATTTGTAGTGATGATGTAAATAGTATTCAATATCCTGCACGAACACAGGAATTTTTAGGACCTTTTAAAATGGGCGGATTAGATGGATTTCCTTTTACTGGTCTTACTGGCATGGGAGCATTCGCAAGCCATGTCCCAGACGACGGAGCGGTCTTTGTCTATTATGGCCCTCATATCGGTATAACCAAAGACGGGACAATTGGCGAAATTCACCGCTTCGGGCAAGCTAAAAATAGCGGGTGCTGTGGTGCTGCCAAAGGTGCTTTAGGTAAACTGATAAACAACCAAATTATAGCAGGCAACATTACGGAGTTAGATTATCAAATGAACACCATAGAGCAAATTCTTTTTAATGAAAAGGAAAGAGTAACTAAGGCCAAAACACCGCTATTTGAAGCAACTGAAGTAATCTATGAGGCCATTGACAAACGCATCAACGAATTGGTTGATAAAACAAACTATAACTGTAAGTTTGTGATACTCGTGGGTGCAATCCTTATCAATAGCGACAGCGATATGGGTTCGTTTACAGAGATAAGACGCTTTGATGTAATTGACCTAACAACAAAAACAACATATAACAACATTGAACGGTTTAACTAATGGATAACCGCTGACAATAGTTTGGCGTAATGGCAGACTGAATTATTTCATTGGTATCGGCGAGGGAAGTTCTGAAAAGGGTAGTGTTACGCAAGATGTTTTTGTTATGAAATAGAGTTCCCACCTTGTAAGTAAGGACGATTGGGGCTTTTAAGTGAAATAATTTTGAGCTTTAATGATTCGAAATCAGGAAACAAGCTCTTTGAATTACTATTACCGCTCCTACAATTTTTGTTGAAATTGTCCACATTACCTACCTAATTTAGAGACATTATTATACTGTAAACTAATAAGAATTTCGCTTTAGCTATTTTTATCCCTACGGGATATTTTATTTGTTAAGCCAAAGTCCTAACTAAATAACTTTAACATTTTCAAAAAATTCTCCTCCTAAATTTTAGGGGAGAAAATTTTTAAAAGAACATTTGTATCTCTCGACAGAGCTGGTTACTGTTGTACGGATGTACTCCCAAACAAAAAAACAATGTGGGTAGCATAACACAATTACTCCAAATTTGATTCGAGATAAAACGCATATTATCAGCAACTTACCACTTATCTTTCGTCTAAATCCTTTTATCTGATTACTTATTATTATCAATTTACAAATAACAAAACAAAATGAAAATCATGAAAATCATTGCTGCCATAATGGTAGTATTTTTAATTTCAAGCAGAGCCAATGCTCAAAATTTAGAGTCAGAATTTCTCTATAAAATTAGTTTGACATTGGATAAACCGATAGACTCGGGCAAGAGTCCGTTTGGTACAAGGATTGGGTATCCGGTAAAAGGTGGGACATTCGCTGGTCCAAAAATGAAAGGAAAAGTATTGGCAATCGGCGAAGACTGGTTATTGAAAGTAGATGACGCAACCAACAAACTTGATGTCAGGTTGATGCTCGAAACCGAAGATGGGCAGCTAATCGCTTGCAATTATGCCGGAATCGTCCATAAAAACCCTGACGGAACATCCTACTGGAGAATCACGCCACGTTTTGAGACAAGTTCAAAAAAATACGACTGGCTGAATTATGTCATAGGTATCGGCAAGGGAAGTTTTGAAAATGGGAGTGTTACGTATGAGGTCTTTGCAATAAAATAGAGTCTCTACGTTTATGGGTCTGTTATTGCCGACACGATGCCATTTTAGTTACGATACTAATAGTCTATAAAGGTTTTGAGGCTCATCGAAAATTGTTTTAAATTATTGATTATATCAATATGTTCGTGTTTTTTTAATTTTTACTATTCTGAAAAAAATTCAAAACTCCACCCCATAATTTAATATTTTTCATAAAAAAAGTACAATTGATGCTTCAAAAAAAAACATTTTGTTTAACGAATTTAAAAAAAAATTAAACAAAACATGTAAGAAGAGAGGTTATAAATGCAATCAGTCGCCATAATGCGGCTGCTTCATCACTTAAAACACTAAAAAAAATGTATTTATTGAACGTTCTCTCAATCGATGCGAAAGACCCCGTATCTTTCACATTTTTTACAGGCTACATGGCCATGTTTGCAGCATCAATTTTCTTCTTTATGGAACGTGGACAGGTGGATGGTAAGTGGAAATTGTCTTTGCTGGTATCTGGTCTAATCACGGGAATCGCGGCGGTGCATTATTACTACATGCGAGATTTTTACGCCGCTACCAAAGAAACCCCAGTTGCATTACGCTACATTGACTGGACTCTCACAGTGCCTTTGATGTGCATCGAGTTTTACTTGTTGTTGCGTCCGGCAGGAGCCAAAGCTGGTTTCATGTGGAAGCTAATCCTTGCGTCGGTATTGATGCTCGTGGCTGGCTACATCGGAGAGGCCTACACTGATGGCAGTATGGGTCATTCGGTATTGTGGGGTGTGATTTCGACAATCGGGTATATATATGTTCTTCATTCTGCTTGGCTCGGCGAAGCAAAAAAATTAGCCGATTCTTCTGCGTCTTCGGCAGTGAAAAAAGGTATCAATGCCTTGGCTTGGTTTGTTTTAGTAGGCTGGGCAATCTACCCAATCGGCTATATGACAATGCCGGGTGGTTGGTTAGGTGCAGATGGCATTGGTCTATTCAGACCACAAGACATTAATTTGTTTTACAACATTGCCGATGCTATCAATAAAATCGGATTTGGTTTGGTAGTTTACAACATTGCCATATCTGAATCAAAAGGTGCTACGGCTTAGTATTCGTAAATAATTTGGCAAACAGTGGCTCGGCTACGGCTGGTTACTGTTTGCCCTAAGTACATGACAAAACTTTGAAAAGAGCCAAAAGATTTGTAGAATGGGTTTACCAAGACTCACAAAACAAACCAAATTGGCTCATGGAGGATAAAA
>JALOLV010000446.1 GCA_025455785.1 Spirosomataceae bacterium
ACATCCATCACTTCGGGTACAGACATCTGCATTCTGAACGCCATTTCGTACTGCGAAATTCGAGTCAAAATCTCGGGGTCTTGTACTTCTTCGTATTGCTGACGATTGATTTCGTTGATGGCATCAATCGTATTTTTGCGAATATCGCGGCTCATTCCGTGCGGATTCGACACATAAAGCACGGGGTCGGCTCCGTTGCGGCACTGAACTCCCTGATAAACTGACGGTAAAAATCCACTTCCCCAAACACTCTTACCAGCATCGGGGCTACGGCCACCCGAAGCTAAAACGATAAAACCGGGTAGGTTTTGATTCTCAGAACCCAAACCATACAAAGCCCACGAACCCAAACTCGGACGACCCAATCGGGGGCTGCCCGTGTGCATCATCAATTGGGCTGGTGCGTGGTTAAACTGGTCGGTGTACATGGCCTTCAAAAAAGTCAAATCATCAGCAACTTCGGGCAAATACGGCATAAAATCTGAAATATACGCCCCCGAGTTTCCGTGCTGTTTGAATTCTCCCAAAGGTCCAAGCATTTTGGGAACTCCACGTATGAATGCAAATTTTTTACCTTCCAGAAACTCCTGCGGACAATCTTTACCATCGTATTTGAGCAATTCGGGTTTGTAATCGAATAACTCTAATTGTGATGGTGCCCCCGCCATGTGAATATAAATAACACGCTTTGCTTTGGGTGCAAAATGTGATGGTTTGGGTGCAATTGGGTCGGTAATTGCTTCATTACCGGTTGGTTTACCGCAACTTGCCGCCATCGAGCCGAGTGCCATCATTCCTAAACCTGTTGTGCAAGTTTTTAAGAAATGCCGACGGGTTTCGGCTTCGAGTCGAGCGTGTTCGAGCTCCTTTAATAATTTTTCCATTGATACGATTGAATAGTTTACGAAGTTAATCAAAAAGCGTTAAAATTCTCCAAAAACTATATTCAAAATCAATGAATCAAAGGCTATTGATGATTTCCATTAATCTTGAAGGATAAACAAAGAGGAAGATTATTGCACCCGTTAGAATAAAAAGAAGGATTCTCTGCGAAATGCTCATATTGAAATATTGATTTCCTTCGCCGTCTTTGAGGAGCATAAAATACGGAATCTTGAAATAAAAGAAAATCGAAATGGCGGTATTTATCAACCCAAAAATCAAAACAAAAAGCATTAATCCGCTTGCGGTGTCTTCGTAGCCTTGGTATAATGCACTAAAAATCAACAACTTACCCGTAAAACCAACCGTTGGGGGCAAGCCAACCAAAGCAATCATAATGACAGTTGCCGAAACCGCCAAAGTTGGATTGACTTGTCCGAGTCCACGTAATTCTTCGAGTTCGTAGCTGTCGGTTTTGAGTGCCAGTAAATCAACTAAAAGGAAAGCCGCCATAGTAATGACAGCGTAGGTCGAGACATAAAAAATGGCCGATTTCATGCCGTCTTCGTTGATTGCCAAAAGCCCTACCAAAATAAAACCAGCATGAGCGATGGTAGAATATCCGAGAAGGCGTTTGGTGTTTTTTTGCCACAATGCCGAAAGATTACCAATGGTTATCGAAACCAATATTACAACTCCGATAATAAGCTGGTAATCAACGGTTAGATTACTCAAAAAGCGACTTAGTACCAATAAACTACCTGCTTTGGGTGCAATCGAAAGAAAAGATACGATTGGTGTGGGTGTTGCTTCGTAAATATCGGGTGTCCAGATATGGAATGGTGCAGCCGAAAGTTTAAATAATAATCCACCGATTGACATAAACACCACAGCCAAAACAACCCAAGACGGGTTTAGCAATAGATTGGTTGCGAATTGTTGCGAAGCAAAATCGAGCGTACCAGTCATGCCGTACAGAAGCGAGATTCCGTAGAGCATAATTGCCGAACTCGTCGCCCCAACTAAGAGATATTTTATGCCCGCCTCGGCGTTGAGCTTACCTTTGTTGAAGGCTACCAAAATGTATGAACTTATCGAAACAAACTCTACCGCAATGTACATCATCAGTAGGTTTGTGGTCATTGTGAGTAGATACAAACCCAAAATAACCGCAATGAAAATGGCGTAAAATTCGCCCACAACTCGGTAGCCAACCACCCACAAATGCAAAAGAACTATTACCGAACAAACCGAGATTAGTAGTTTAAAATAAATGGCTTCGGTATCAAGATAGAGCAATCCTGAATACAGTACGCTCCCTGACTCGAAATAGGTTTTGTAGTAGGAGAGAAATCCCCAAAAAACAAAAGATAGACTAACTAAAACACTGATTACGAGAAAATTAAAGATATTATGGATTCGCTCATAATCTAAACTTTTTGAAAAAGCTAATAACAAAACCACCACCAGAAATGTACCCGTAAATATCAATTCGGGCAGAATCAGGCGGTTGCTTTGGAGTATATGTTGTAGTTGTTCGTACATTTAAAATTTCTCTAAAAATAGCTTAACCGACTCTTGTGTAACATCGAAGATTGAAGCAGGGAAGATTCCGAAAAGAATTGCCATCGCTCCGAGCGAATACAGCATTGCCATTTCTCTAATATCCAAATCTTTGAGGTTATTGGCTTGGTTTCGGTTTGCCCAGAAATTCCCAAAAAACATTCGTTGCATTGTCCACAGAAAATACCCCGCCGAAAGCACGATGCCGAGGATAGCCACCATCGAAACCCAATCGGGTAAAACCCGGTAAGCCCAACGACCCAAAGAATGCCGCCGCCACAGCAACCGTGAAATATGGCATTTTACCGGCCAGTCCTCTAAAATTCTCAATGCGGCGGTTGTGGGTTCGGTCGTAGATTACACCAGCTATCAAAAACAGCATCGAAGACAAAATACCGTGGCTAAACATTTGATAAATCGCTCCGTTTACGCCCTCGGCGGTCAGCGATGCCAATCCCAAAAAGACAAATCCCATGTGAGAGATTGACGAATAGGCAATCATTTTCTTTAAATCTTCTTGAGCAAGAGCATTTAATGCTCCATAAATAATAGAAACAACGCCCAAGCCCGCAATGATATAAGTAAACTGAAAAGCTACATCAGGAAAGAATCCGTAGCCGATTCGGATAAATCCGTAACCACCAACTTTTAGTAAAACCCCTGCCAAAACCACCGAAATCGGGGTTGGGGCCTCGACGTGAGCATCGGGCAGCCAAGTATGTACAGGAACTGTCGGAAGTTTGATTCCAAAACCTATCAATAGCAGTATAAACGCAAACATCCGTGCGGGTATTCCGAGAAGGCTTTGTTCTTGGGTGGGATTCAGCAATGCCCCATCAAGATAACTACGAAAATCGCCAAGCTGTCGAAAATCGAAAGTGTGAACAGTTCCGCCTAATTCTTGCGAAAAGAACACATCCGATGTCGAGAGAGTCAGCATAATCATCACAATCAGAATCAAAACCGAGCCTGCCAGCGTATAAATAAAAAATTTCATTGCCGAATATTCTCTGCGTTCGCCTCCCCAAATCCCAATCAGGAAGTACATCGGCAACAACATAAATTCAAAAAACAAAAAGAATAAAAAGAAATCTAAAGCCACAAAACAGCCCATTACACTGCCCGAAAGCAGCAAATAAAGTGCATGATAGGCTTTATCGCGGCTCGGAATCGTGAGCGATGAAACCGACCCAACGAGCAGTACAATAGCCGAAAGCAGTACCATTGGCATATTGATACCATCGACACCAAGTAGGTAATCTATCGAAATCACACCCAAATTACCCAAACTCAGGCGAATCCATTCGTAGTGTTCTATAAATTGATATTCGGTAACTTGTCGGTCGAATGACCCATAAAGGCTCGTTGCGTTGAGCAAATTTAGCACCCCAATAATGACCGAAAGCCACTTAAACGAACCTTTATAGGCATCGGGCAATATAAATATCAGTACCGAGCCAATTATCGGTAAAAATATCAGTGTCGATAGTAAAATGTTATTCATAAATTAATTTGTGGGTACATGCCTCGTGTACCCACATTGTAATAAGTATGTTTTATCCAAAACTAATCAGCGTAACAATCAATAATATCACCCCAATAAATATACCAATGAGGTAGCTTTGTGCTTTTCCGTTTTGGATATATCGGGTATAAAAACCAATTTTGGCAATCAACCAAGCAAAGAAATCAACAAAACTATCAATTATGTTTCGCTCAATCCAGTAATTAATATCTGCCAAAATCAATATAAAATCGGCAATTCCATTCACGATTCTATCAAAAATGAGGGTATCTAACCTCTTGACATAATCCATCAATCCTTTTGAGACTTTGACTTGGCTTCCGTCTTCGGCAGTTTGGTATTTGCCAGTGAGTGTATGAATAAATAGTGAGTAATAAAGTTTGTCTAAATAGAAATTATGAAATCCGAATTTTGCTAAGGCATTTTGTGGTTCGGTGATTTCAAAATCTACTTTTTGTACTTCTTCTTCGACAAATATATAACTTAACAAAATGCCCAAAAATGCCACCAAAAACGCTACATAAGCCACCCAATAGTATTTACTTTCGGCGAGTGGGAATATCTCGGCAAACCAGCCATGCTCGGCAACGAGTGGATTCGTCGAAAATACAAACCCTGTTGAAGCAATAGCCATGACCACCAACGGAAGCTCAAAGTTTCCCAGTTTTTTTAGGAATTCAAACAAGCCGCCTTCGTCATCGCTTGGTTGCACGTCGTCTTCAACTTTCACGATACTCCCTATTTGCTTAGCCACTGATTTATAGGCACTTACGGCGTTGTCGGCAATCATTCGGAGGGGGTTATCGTCTCGTTCAAAATAGACCAAATAAATCTGACGAGTCATGTAAAAAGCTGTCATGCCCGTTGTCAATAAAGCTATCACTGGCACTGCATAATAGTATTGCTCTTGGTGTTTGGATGCCCATTCAAAAGCCCCAATCAGAATGGCATCTTTCGACATAAAACCCGAAAACAGCGGGATTCCGACCAAGGCACAAGCACAGATTAAATGAGAATAATAAACGATTGGAATCTCTTTGCGAAAACCGCCCATTTTACGCATATCCTGCTCGTGGTGAGCATGGTGAATAACCGCCCCTGCCGATAGAAATAACCCTGCCTTAAAAAATGCGTGGGTCAATAGATGAAAAATGGCAGCGTTCATGGCTCCAACTCCCAAGCCCACGACCATCACGCCGAGCTGCGAGATGGTAGAATAAGCCAACATTTTTTTGATGTCGCTCTGCATAATTGCCGAAAATGCACCCAAAAACATGGTTATTGTACCCACAACCGTCATTACCATCAGGGCATCGGTCGTCAGGATTGGATAGACACGAGCCATCAAGAATATACCAGCCGCTACCATTGTGGCGGCTGAATCAATGCCGAGACTGGCGTTGGACCCTCCATCGCATCGGGCAACCAAATCTGGAGTGGAAACTGAGCCGATTTGGCGATACATCCACAAAAAATAAGGATTCCGATGGTGGTTAAAACCCAGTATTTGGAGTCTGCGATGTCAGCATTTTGCAGGATTTCGGTTGCTTGGGTAGTGATTTGATTTAATTCAAAAGTTCCGAAGAATCGGTAAATCAAGATGATTCCGATAAATAGCCCCACATCCCCAATACGATTGACAATAAATGCTTTTTTGGCGGCGTTGGTAGCCGAGTTTTTCTCATACCAAAAACCTATTAAAAAGTAGGAACAAGTACCT
>JALOLV010000447.1 GCA_025455785.1 Spirosomataceae bacterium
TATGAAACCTTCTTGGACAGGCGTTTATCCCGCACTTACAACTCCTTTTTTTGAGGATGAATCACTTGATTTAAAAACATTCTCATTCAATATCGAAGAGCAAATCAAAGCGGGTGTTCACGGTATCATCATTTGTGGCTCGTTGGGCGAAAACGGTACTCTGACAACCGACGAAAAACTTTTGTTGCTCGAAACTGCCAAAAATACCATCGCTGGACGTGTCCCTTTGATAATTTGTATTGCCGAATGTATTACTCGCGAGGCAATCGCTTTAGCAAAAGCATCTGAGCAGGTTGGAGCTGAGGGCTTCATGTTGTTGCCACCGATGCGTTACCCATCAGACGACAGAGAGACACTACATTATCTACACCGTGTGGCAGATTCAACCGATTTACCAGTAATGGCATACAACAATCCGTTGGCGTATAAGACCTTCATCAGTATTCAGATGTTCAAAGATTTGGCAGCAAACCCGCACTTTGAATCAATGAAAGAATCAACGGGTGATATTCGCTACATGACCGATATTATCAACGAATTGGGCGGAAGATTCAAGATTCTGAGTGGTGTTGATGATTTGGCATTCGAGAGCCTTGTGATGGGAGCCGATGGTTGGGTTGCAGGATTGGTTGATGCGTTCCCACGTGAGACAGTCGTGATTTATGAATTGGTAAAACAAGGACGCATCGAAGAAGCTCGTGCGATTTATCGCTGGCATTTCCCATTGATGCACTTGGATGTTTCGACAAAATTCGTACAAAATATTAAATTAGCACAAGTAGCAACTGGTCTCGGTACCGAATGGGTACGCCAGCCAAGATTACCGTTGGTGGGCGAAGAGCGTGAAAGAGTATTGAAAATCATCAACGATTCGATTGCTACAAGACCTGTTTTACCTGAACTTTAATAGTGAGTTGATATGAGACTAAAGCCATTAAGAGCAAATCACCCAATTAGTATCGAAAATTCGGATTATCCAACCGAACGAAGCGGAACTTTTCATTGCATTGATGCCCACACTTGCGGAAACCCCGTGCGTTTGGTAGTAGGTGGCGGACCAATTCTTGAAGGTGATAACATGTCGGAGAAACGCCAGCATTTTTTGCGTGAATACGATTGGATTCGCAAAGGTTTGATGTTTGAACCTCGTGGACACGATATGATGTCGGGTAGTATTTTGTATCCCCCACACGACCCCGAAAATGACTTTGCTGTACTTTTTATCGAAACCAGCGGATGCCTGCCCATGTGTGGGCATGGCACCATTGGTACAATCACGCTTGCTATCGAAAGTGGATTAATTACGCCAAAAGTACAGGGTAAAATCAGAATGGAGGCTCCTGCTGGTTTGGTTTTGATTGAATACAAACAAGAATGCAGTAAAGTAAAATCGGTAAAATTGACCAATGTACCGTCATTTTTAGCGGCTGAGGGCTTAGAAGTTGAATGTCCTGATTTAGGAATGTTGAAAATTGACGTGGCTTACGGTGGAAATTACTACGGAATAGTGGATGTGCAGGAGAATTTTCCGGGATTGGAACATTTCAAAGCCGACCAATTGATTTCGTGGGCGAGAGAATTACGCAAACGCATGAATGAAAAATTTACTTTTATCCACCCCGAAAACCCTACTATTAACGGTTTGAGCCATATTGAATGGACTGGTGCGGTTATTGACCCTACCTCATCGGCTCGAAATGCCGTTTTTTATGGCGATAAAGCCATCGACCGCTCACCTTGCGGAACTGGTACATCGGCTCGCGTGGCTCAATGGGCAGCCAAAGGTAAACTCAAACAAGGCGAAGACTTCATACATGAAAGTATCATCGGAAGTAAATTTATTGGTAGAATAGAAGGCACGGCGAAAGTAGGTGATTTTGATGCGATTATCCCGAGTATTGAAGGCTGGGCAAGGATTTACGGACAGAACATCATCACAATTGACCCCGATGACGACCCGTATGCTTTTGGTTTTCAGGTGATTTAATCAATTATTGATAAATTCATGTCTGGATGAAATCGACCATGTAATGAACATCTGCTATTACATTTTAGCTTAAAATCATTTATTCAAATGCAAATAACCATCATAGGTAGCGGCATAATCGGCTTATCATCAGCGTATTACTTGACCAAGTCGGGGTATGAGGTAACAATCATTGAGCGTGGTAGCGGCAATGACGGTTGCTCTTTTGGTAATGCAGGAATGATTGTTCCGAGCCACTTTATTCCGTTGGCTACACCCGGAATGATAGAAAAAGGAATCAGATGGATGTTTAATTCGGAGAGTCCGTTTTACGTAAAACCAAGACTTGACTGGGATTTGATTTCGTGGGGATTAAAGTTCTACAAAGCCGCCAACAAAAAGCAGGTTGATAAAGCCATGCCAGCTTTGCGAGACATTAGTTTATTGAGCAAAAAACTCTACCAAGAGATTGCCAAAGAACCCGATTTTGATTTTGCGTTTGAAGAAAAAGGCTTGATGATGCTTTGCAAAACCCAGCATAGTTTTGAAGAAGAAGCCGAGGTTGCCGAAATAGCAAACAAGCTCGGTATCGAAGCTAAAGTATTATCAACCAGCGAATTGCATCAAATTGAAGACGAGGTAAAACCTGATGTGGCAGGTGCAGTTTTTTATTCGGGCGATACCCATTGTTATCCCAATGCTTTTGTGAAGCAGCTAAAAGCTTATTTACAGAAAAAAGGGGTTAAGTTTCTGTATAATTCAGAAGTAACAGGTTTCGAGGTAGAAGATGGAACAATAAAAAAACTCAAAATCAATCATTCGCTCATTCACTCATTTACTCATTTGGTGATT
>JALOLV010000078.1 GCA_025455785.1 Spirosomataceae bacterium
AAATCAGTGGGGCGGGTTTATTAAAATTATTCCTAAAAGAAATTACTTTTTCTTCTTAGTTTCTGCTACAACTGGTTGAGCAGCCAATTTTTTATCTTCAGCATCAAGCTCACGTTGCATTGCATCTACCACGATAGGAGTTGCAACGAAGAGCGACGAATAAGTACCCACGATTACCCCTACAAACATGGCAAAGACGAATCCACGGATGGTTTCACCACCAAAGATTAATAAGACTAACAATACCAGCAAGGTTGAGAAACCTGTCACGGCCGTACGGCTCAATGTGCTATTCAAGGCATTGTTGATAACCGATGCGATTGGCTCTCTATTGCCCTTGTTATTAGTCAGATATTCACGTACACGGTCAAATACCACAACGGTATCGTTCATCGAATAACCCATAATTGTCAATACTGCACCTACGAATGCTTGGTCAACATCGAGAGAGAATGGCGAGAAAATCCCTAAAATAATCAAGACATCGTGCGATAACGCCACAACCGCACCATAACCGAACGCTACTCGACGGAAACGGAATACAATGTAAGCAAATACCAAGATAATGGCGATTACGACAGCATATAATGCCGACTTGATGGTGTCATTCGCAATCGTCGGGCCGACTTTCGACGTCTGCACAATCTCGGCTTTGTTGTTGCCAGCTTTACTCAGATTATTGATGATATTAGATTTGATTTGCTCTTCTACCGCAGGATTTGTCTCATCATATTTGTAAGAGGTAGTTATCAAGACTTGGTTATCACCGAAGTTTCCGTAAGTTTTTACCTCATATTGTTTATCTTCAAAAGTTCCTTTCAAGGCATCACGGATACCATCTGTACTGATAGATTTCTCGAATCTCACTTGGTATGTACGACCACCCTGAAAATCTACACCAAGACCAAAGCCTTTCCAGAAGATTGAGGCAATCCCCAAAACGATAATTGTACCCGAAATCAAATAATAAGTACGTCTTCTCGATACAAAATCAAACTTAGAATCTTTGAATAACTTATCAGTGAATTTGGTCGAGAATGTAACCGTCTGGTTTTTCTTGATTAAATATTCAAAAATCAATCTCGTTACAAAAATCGCTGCGAACAATGAAGTGAAAATACCAATACCGAGCGATGTCGCAAAACCTTTGATTAGGCCTGTTCCGAAGAAGAAAAGCACACCTGCCGTAATCAAAGTAGCTACGTTTGAGTCAATGATTGATGACATCGCATTTTTGAAACCTTCGGCAATTGCCACAGGGAACGACTTACCAATGGCTAATTCTTCTTTAACACGCTCAAAAATCAATACGTTGGCATCAACCGCCATACCGATAGAAAGTACCATACCCGCAATACCCGGCAATGTCAATGTAGCACCAATAGAAGCCATCACACCAAGCAACAAGAATGCGTTTACTAAAAGTGCTAAATCGGCAATAAAACCTGCTTTATTGTAGTAAATCAATACAAACACAAATACGATAATCAAACCTATAATTGAAGACCAGATACCCGCACTGACGGCTTTTTCGCCAAGCGATGCCCCCACGACAGACTCTTCGATGATGCTTGTCGGAGCTGGCAATTTACCAGCTTTCAATACGTTTTCTAAATCCTGTGCTTCATCAACTGTAAAATCTCCCGAGATACTTGTGTTACCGCCCGTGATTGGCTCATTTACACGTGGGTCAGAGTTTACCAAGCCATCCAATACCACAGCTACACGTTCATTTACGTTGTTTTTGGTCATTTCGGCCCATTTGCGAGTACCTTCGCCATTCATACGCATCGAAACCTCCCATCCACCTTTCATTTGGTCTGGGTTTGCACTTGCATTTGTTACAACATCGCCTTCAATCGGGGCATTGCCATAATCTTTAACAGGAACCAAGCGGAAGGTCGTCTCGCTACCTTTGATTGGCTTGCGAGTATATAAGAAAGTCAAATCAGACGGCATGATAGCACGAATCTCTGCACTTTTCAAGATGTTATTCACACGTGACGAATCCTTTGCTTCTACGTAAATATCGCCGATTTGTGGGTCGATTTTAAATAGATTCAAGAGCGAATTTGCCAAACGAGTAGTATCAATTTTTGAACTATCTTTTTTGGTGCTTGATAATTGAGCCGCCAAACCTGCACCCTTGGTGGTATCGGCTTTCGCATCAATTTTATTAGCAACTGTATTAGCTTTTTGAGCTTCGTCCATTTTCTGAACTGCCGCTACCAGACCATTTAATACCGGAGATATTTCGGTAGGATTATAAACCTCGCAGAACTCCAGTTTTGCTGCACTCGACAAAAGATTACGTACACGGTCTGGGTTATCTACACCCGGTAACTCTACTTGGATACGGTTTGTACCCGGCAGACGTTGTAGGTTAGGGTTGGCAACCCCAAATTTATCGACACGGTTTTGGATAACACGGAACGAACGCTCAAAAGCACCATCAACTTCTTTTTTGATGTAGTTCGTAACCTCACTGTCTGATGAGTTGAGGCTGATGATACCACGATTTGACGAATTGGCAAATACCGTAGCCAACTTAGCACCACCCGAAAGCTTCTTGTATTCATCGGCAAAAGTATCCACAAAGTTTGCATTTGTGCCTTTGATTTTTGCTTGAGCATTGGCGATTGCTGTCGTAACTTTGGTATCACGCGAGCCACCAGCCAATACACGCACGATTTCTACTGGTGAGACTTCCATGATGACGTGCATACCACCTTGTAGGTCAAGACCCAAACCAAGCTCTTGCTTTGATAAATCTTCGTAAGTAGAGCCATCGAAGAAAACCTCTTTTTTGAATAACGAATCAAGATAACGTTGTTTTTTTACGGCATCAACTTTGCCATCTTTGCCAGTAGCAAAAGCCACGGCATCTTTGCGAATATCATTCGCCTTCCAAGTACGAATCAAGAAATAAGCACAAATCACCACAAGGGCAATCAATAGTGCCACAATACCATTTTTGTTACGCATGATTATTTAAGGAATAAGGCTCTGATTTCGGGACACGAAATAGAGATAGAGTAAAATGAACTATAAATTATGAATTTGTTTAACTAAAAAAGAATTGATGACTCCGCTTTGGGAGTTAAGAATTTACGGGGCATTTGGGGCAATAAGATTCTCAAAGATTGTTTCGAGAAATGTATTCGGAATCGAAGAGTTTGCAAGATACGGGAGTGATTGCTCTACAATAACAAAATAAATCTGCGGAGCAGGGATAAAGATTGAGTCGTGGGCGAAGTCGAAAGCATAGCTGGGTACAACCACCTCAAGCGACAGTGAGCTAACAGTTGCCTGCTTGTCGGTTGGGGTTTCTTCTGTATGCTTTTTTTCTTGTTTTGGCTTGATTTGCTCATAAGAATGCGTTTGTAGCTGCTTACCAAATACATTGGTGAGCATTACGACACAAAGCATCAAAACGCCGAAAACACGTGATATGTAATTCTGTTTTTGCATAAAGAGTCGCAAAGCTACAATTTTTTCATTGAAAAAGTCAAATCGCGTGCCAAAAACTTAAAAAGATTCAGCCAGTCGTCTATTTCATTATAAATATTGTCTATAAAATTTCAGCCTTTTGCTTGAAAATAACGTTTTTTATCGAAACAATAGACAAACTGGTATTGTTTTGTTGTTTTAATTAGTATCTTATTATTACTTTGTGTGCTAATTTTGATATTATTATCAACAATCTAAACTAAACAAACTACAATTTATGAGGAAAACAACTCTACTCAGTTTTCTGCTGATGATTGTTTCGTGTGCCTTTGTCTTTGCACAAGACAAAACAATCTCAGGAAAAGTAACCTCTTCAGAAGACGGCTCGGCTCTGCCGGGTGTAAGTGTCACCGTGAAGGGTACAACTAAGGGCGTAACAACCGATGGCAGCGGTGTTTACAAGATTTCGGCTCCTGCCAATGGTGTATTACAATTTAGCTTTATTGGTTTCACAAACGAGCAAGTAGCGGTCAATAACCGTACTATCGTTGATGTTCAGTTGAAATCGTCTGACAATGAATTGAGCGAAGTCGTTGTGACGGGCTACGGTGGAGCGATGTCTAAACGTGATTTGACGGGTTCGATTTCTAAAGTAAAAGGTCAAGACATCGAGAATGCCCCTATTCAGAGCTTCGACCGTGCTTTACAAGGTCGTGCGGCGGGTGTCCAGATTATCTCGGCCAATGGTGTGCCGGGTGGAGTTGTGCAGGTGCGTGTGCGTGGTGTGGGTTCTATTTCGGCCGGTACAACTCCTCTATATATTGTGGATGGTGTACAGCTTAACTCAAACAACTCTTCGAGTTTTACGAGTTCAAACCCATTGAACTTCTTGAATCCTAATGACATTGAGTCTATTGAAGTATTGAAAGACGCAGCAGCAGCGGCAATCTATGGTTCGCAGGCTGCTAATGGTGTAATCTTGGTTACTACAAAACGCGGTAAAGCAGGAAAAACCAATATCACTTTTAATTATAACACAGGTATTGTTGAGCAATTTAAGCAATTGGATGTTTTGAATACACAAGAGTGGATTCAAGTACGTGCCGAAGCTCTCTGGAACCAAGCAAGAGCTACTAACCCAGCGGCTGAATTCAGAACGTCTTTGACTTCGGCATTGACAAGTATTCGTTTGAGCGGAACATTGACCGATGCTGAAATCGCCGCATTACCAACGTATGATTGGCAGAAAGAATCGTTCAAAACTGGTACATCAAGTACATATGGATTGACAATGCAAGGCGGAAACGACAAAACGACGTTTTATTTATCAGGAGGATTCGACAGACAAGACGCAAACCTAAAAAACGTTGATTTTGAGAGAGGTACAATGAAGGTAACTTTGGGTCATAAAGTCAGCCCTAAATTAAACGTGGATTTCCAGACTAATTTAAGTACTGCAACATCACGTGGGCAGTTTGGCGGCCCCGGTGGTGGTAGCTTCTTGGGTGCGGCGGCTTTCTCTGGGTCATTGATGATTCCTTCAAACCCAATCTATAACGAAGATGGTAGCTATTTTGGTACACCAGCTACAGGTGGTACTGCTGGTATCTTGAACCAAAACATCATCATGGTTACAGATTTGAATACTATCAAAGCTACAATCAACCAAGCTGTTAGTAACTTGTCTGCAACTTATAAAATCACAAAAGATTTGATTTTTAAACCGTTTGTAGGTATTGATTATCGTATCATCAAAGGTTTTAACTACACTGACCCACGCACGCCAGATGCTTTCAATGTGAGAGGTCGTGCTCAAACTCAATTCGACGAAAACATCAACTTTATCACTAACGCTACTTTAAATTATAGCAAAGAAATCGGTAAAAACCGTTTCGGTGGTTTAGTGGGTGTTGAGTATCGCAGCGATGTTCGTGAAGGGTTTTCTTCTCAATCAGAAAACTTCCCAACTCCAGAATTCAAATACCCATCATCGGCAGCTAACCCAATTTCTATTGGTGGTTTCTGGACAGGTAGCCGTAAAAATGCAGCTTTTGCCAATTTACGCTATGAATACGGTGGTAAGTATTTGATTAGTGCAATTGCTCGTTATGATGGCTCGTCGAGATTTGGTAGAAACAATCGCTATGCTTTGTTCCCGTCAATTTCGGGTTCTTGGATTATCAGCGAAGAGTCTTTCTTGAAAGGAAGCAATGTCTTGAATTTGGCAAAATTGCGTTTAAGCTATGGTTCGACGGGTAACGACCAAATCGGTGATTTTCCATCATTAGGTTTATTTGGTGGTGGTTTTGCCTACAACAGCTTGGCTGGTATGGCTCCTACTGGCTTATCGAACCCAGATTTGAAATGGGAGCGTAACGTTACATTAAACCTTGGTTTTGATTTGGCATTCTTCAATGACCGTATTTCTTTATCGGCTGATTTATTTAAACGTGATAGCAAAGACCTATTGTTGTTCCAACCCGTACCAATCACGAGTGGATTCAGCAGTATTGCTAAGAACGTAGGTAGTATGACAAATAAAGGTATTGAGATTGAGTTTGGTGTAGTACCTGTTAAGACAGATAAACTTACTTGGAGAAGTGATTTTAACTTTACATACATCGACAATAAAGTGACTAAACTTTATGACGGTATCACGCCATTGGCTACGCCAGATAGTATCATTGCATTGCCGGGCGATACTCGTTTTGCGGTTGGGTATCCAGCATTTTCGATATTCAGCTTCCAGTATGCAGGCGTAAACCCAGCAACTGGCCGTCCGATTTGGTTAGATGCTAACGGCAACCCTACTTATCGTGTACAGAACCCTCGTGATTTGAAATTCTTTGGTAGCAACCAATCTAAATTCTACGGTGGTTGGACAAACAATGTCTCTTACAAAGGTTTTGAATTAGACGTATTGGTACAGTACGATTATGGTCGTCGTGAATTTAACAACCAAAACGCTTTCTTGTCAGAGGCAGGTGGTCGTGCGTTTAACGTATTGCAGGATGTTTATGACAGACGCTGGCAAAAACCGGGCGACATCACAGATGTACCAAGACCATATAACGGAAACACCGAGCTAAATGGCTCAGGAAACTTCACGGGTACTCGTATGTTACAAGATGCTTCATATATTCGTTTGAAACAAGTTACATTGACTTACAACTTACCAAGTGCTTGGGCGAAGGCAATCAAAATGCAGAATTTAAAAGTTTATGCTCAAGGATTTAACCTACTTACACTTACCAATTGGGAAGGCTACGACGCCGAATTTATCAACTTAGGTTCGGGTAATAATGGTGTAATTCCGCTCTCTCGCAATTACATTGGTGGTATTCAGTTTACATTCTGATAACCTGCCGAATAGAGAAAGCGTAAGACAATTAACTTTTAACATTTATTTACAATTGATTTATATGAAAAAATATAATTTCTTAAAATATTATGTGCTTTCGCTGGTTTTGCTGAGTACTTCTTGCGAGAATATGCTCGAAGTAAAGCCACGTCAGTCGATTGATTCAGCAACGGCACTCACAACAAGCGATGCCATCAGTGGTGCTATCAACGGTGTTTATGACCGTTTACAATCAACAAACTTATATGGTCGTGATTTTGTAGCGATTCCAGAAGCATTGTCAGATAACGGCCGTGCTACCAATAAATCGGGCCGTTTGAATGCTGAGTTCAACAACCAAGCAGGTGCTCACTTTGGCAACTGGGGTACTGCATATATCGCAATCAACCAAGTAAACTTGATTATTGATGCCTTACCAAGTGTAAAAGACATGACCCAAGCAGCAAAAGACGCAGCCGAAGGTGAGTGTAAGTTTTTGAGAGCTTTGTTATATTTTGATTTGATGCGTGCCTACGCCTACGACCCGGGTGCAGAAGTGCCGCAATATAATCGTGGTGGTGTGCCTTTGATGCTTACAGGTGTAATAGACCCAAGCCAGATTACGTTTCCTGAAAGAGCAACTGTCAAGGCTGTTTATGACCAAATGTATAAAGATTTGACCGATGCGATTGCCAAAATTCCGGCAGCCAGAAAAAACATAGTTTATGCTTCACAGGGTGCCGCTCAGGCCTTGTTTTCTCGTATAGCTCTCTACAACAAAGATTATGCAACGGCTGTTAAGCAATCTACAGATGGCTTGGCCTCGGGTGTGGGTAGGTTTGTCGATAATGCTGGTTATGTGCAGGCATGGAGAGTGGCTCAACATCCCGAGTCGATGTTTGAGGTGATTTATACAACACCCGAAAATATCGGTGTAAACCTCTCGTTACAGACTACTTACACAACTCTTGTCGAATTGGGCAATAGGGCTCGTACGGGTGGCTTTGGTGATTTGGTGCCAACTGCCAACTTATTGGCAGCTCTTGAGTCAGAAAAAGAAGGAACAAGAGTATTAGATATTCGTCGCCAGCTTTATGAGTTGGGTACTGCCGGTAGAGGTACTGCCGAAATCGAATGTACTAAGTTCTTAGGTAGAAGTGGTGCTGTAAACCTCGATAACGTACCTGTGATTCGTTTTTCAGAATTGTATTTTAACCGTGCCGAAGCAAATTATATGTTGGGTAACGAAGCAGACGCTTTGAGAGACCTCAATATTGTGCGTACTCGTGCCGGATTACCAGCAAGAACAGCAGACTTGAAAGGCCAAGCTCTTTTAGACGAGATTTTGAAACAAAGACGTCTTGAATTTGCTTTTGAAGGTCAGCGTTGGTTTGATTTGAAACGCCGTGGACAAGACATCGTGAAATTGCCGCTGACGATTCCGTTTACAGATTTCAGAATCTTGGCTCAAATCCCGACGGGCGAAATCAACAACAACCCGAAATTGAGACAAAACTTCGGTTATTAATAGTTGGTAATAGAAAATAGTTATTTGTTAATCGCCTTTATAATGAATTTAGAATAAATCGAATGAATCAAAACGATTTTGAACAATCATAACAGGCATTTACTCTAAAACAATTTTAAAAATGAAGAAAATATTAGGTATATTATTGGTAAGCATCACAATGTTTTCGCTTACTTCTTGCTTTGAAGAAATCGACAAAACCTTCGATGAGGTAACTTACGTTGAGTTTCAAGAGGCAATCACCCGAACAGTGGCTGTTGGTAAGACATTTCCGCTTATTGCGGTAGCAAACGGTGCTGGAGTTCTGACAACCACCCGTGTAAATCTCGTGGGGAGACAACGCTCAACTGATACCCAAATCAAGTACTCGATTGACAAAAATGAGACTACCGCAGTAGAAGGTACAAATTTCAGACTGACCGACGGTGGTACTATCACTATCAAGGCCAATGAGAGCTTTGGAACTGCTGGTATCGAAATCTTGAGAGCACCCGCTCAAGCCGGCAGAACTGTGAATGTGGTTTTGATACTCGAAAGTGGTGTTTCGGATATTCTGGTGAGCGAAAACTACAAACGTCTTGGTTTTACAATTCGCTTGTGATATCATATTTGGTATAATCAACGAAAAATCCCAGCCTGCAAAGGTTGGGATTTTTTTATGCCCATGTAGCACGAAACCGAAGGGGAGTTTCTCCGACCAATTTCTTGAAGACTCGATGAAAGTTTGAAAGATTCTGAAACCCACACTCAAGCCCGACTTGACTGATACTAAAATCGGTTGTCATTAACAGCCTTCGGGCATGAGCGATGCGTAGCTCATTGAGGTAATCGATGTAGGTTTTACGGGTTCGTTGTTTGAAATACCTACAAAATGAAGGTACCGATAAATGTGCAATCTCGGCAACTTTTTCGACTGATATTTCTTCGGTAAAATGGTTTAATGTAAAATCCAGAATCCGACGCATCCTTTCGTTTTCGTTGGTATCAGGTTTTGAGGTTTGGCTCGCTAAAATACCGTGTTCTACCTGAGATAAAACAGTTAAAAAATCAAGAAACTGAATAATGTTTCTTGATTCTGAGATTTGGTATAAAGTATTGGTTATTGATTCATTATTGGCAAATTTTAGCCCAAGATTTGATTTTTTCAATAAGCCATAAACCCCCTTAAATTCGGGGATATTCCCAATTATCTTCTCAACAAAATCTACCGAAAACTGTATGACGATGGCCTCTGCTTTGAGTTTGTCATCTTCATAAAAATCTTTATCACAACACCAAAAATGGGGGATATTTGACCCCAACAAAACCAAATCACCCGATGAAAACTCCTCGACCGAATCGCCTACAAAACGTTTGCCGTAGCCATTGATAATATAAGTCAATTCATATTCGGGGTGAAAATGAAGCGGAGCATCGAAGTACCTCACAGCAAACTTTTTGATTAAAAACGAAGCAGATTCTTCGAGGCTAATTTTTTCGTAGAGGGCCTTCATTGTTTACTATTTTAACGTAAAAATGATAAATACTATTAATCAATGTTAAAATTATACATTTATTTGAAAAATTAAATCATTTTTTAGACCTAAATATATTGCAGTTTTGTATCATTAAAAGTTCATGTATTCAACCCTCCTTAATTGATTGTAAAAAGTTTTATGGAAGCAATAGCCGAAAAAATAGCACTGTTAGATACTCCTTATCAACTGCCAGCCGAAGCAATTGAGTTTTATCAAAAAAATCGCTATATCAAACTAAAGAATGTATTAGATGCCGAAACTTTGACATACTACGGCGAGGCGATTACTCGAAAAGTAAACGAAATCAATAAACAAGATAAGCCACTCGACCAAAGAGATACTTACGGTAAGGCATTTTTGCAGATTTTTAACCTTTGGCGTGAAGACGACACCTGCAAAGAGTTTGTTTTGAGCAAACGTTTGGGGCAAATTGCCGCCGAATTGATGCAAGCCGACGGTGCAAGGCTTTACCACGACCAAGCCCTATTCAAAGAAGCGGGTGGTGGCATTACGCCGTGGCACGCCGACCAATACTACTGGCCACTTAGCACTGATAAGACCGTCACGGCTTGGATTCCGTTGCAGCCGGTTCCGCTCGAAATGGGGCCTTTGGAATTTAGTGCGGGTAGTCATGCCATTGTCGAAGGGCGTGAGCTGGCCATCAGCGACGACAGCGAGCAAAAGATTCAGCAAAAACTAAGGGTTACAGACTTTAAGCACGTAATCGAACCGTACGATTTGGGCGAAGTAAGTTTTCATTCGGGTTGGGTTTTTCACCGTGCAGGAGCCAATAACACCGACCAAGTTCGTAAGGTAATGACGATGATTTATATGGACAGAGATATGATTTTGAAAGAACCCGAAAACGAAAATCAGAAAAAAGACTGGGAAGTATGGTGTCCGGGGGCAAAAGTCGGTGAAGTGATTGATACTTACTTAAACCCCGTAATTTATAGCAAATGATACATTGCAAAGCCGCAGTTGCCGATGGAAAAGGTAATTTTTCCATTCAAGAAATATCAGTTGCTGAGCCACAAGGCGATGAAGTTTTGGTCGAAAT
>JALOLV010000079.1 GCA_025455785.1 Spirosomataceae bacterium
TTGGTTTGTAAAGACCCCGCAACAGTCAAGTTATTGCAGGTTACAGAGAGTGTTCAGAAAAAATATTTAGAACAATCAGCCAAGCTGCCCTTAGGATTTTTGATGTCGGCACTGAGCATCGGTAGCCAGTTAGACATTAATTATAAATCATCTAAGCACCAACGGCTTCATGTAGAAATCGGGCTTCTCAAATTATCTCAAATCCAGAATGTACTCAATCTGTCGCAGTTGCCAAATGGCGATTCTGACGAAAAAAAAAACACTAATTCAGTAGTTCAGAGTCAGAGTGTTCAAACTCCGAGTATCCAAGGTTCAAAGGTTGAAGAAGCACCAAAAACCTATGCTCCTGCCCCACCAACTACGATTCCACAACCCGAAAACCGAGTAGTTAGGCCCGAAAGTCCGATTCGTACGTCGAGTCGTCTCAAATCTACAATAGATATTGAGTTACCTGCTGCACCTCTCAAAAAAGGAATCGAACAGGTCATTGAAAACAAGCAAGTTATAGTTACTGGAAATCGTGAATTCACTCGACAAGAGTTGGAATCTGCTTGGCTCGAATTTGCCGAATCGCGAGATAACGCCAACGAACAAGTAACACTAAAACGTAGTTTTCAACTCAACGGCACAAATATCCACTTGGTGTTAGACAACCAAATTCAGCAGGATTTATTCATTGAATTAAAACAAGATTTGGCCGTATTTCTTCGCCAAAAACTTCAAAACGCTTCGATTCAAGTTACAGCAGAAATCGCAACTCAAGAAGTCGAACGCCGCCCGTATTCTGCACAAGAAAAATTTGAATATTTAGCCAAGAAAAACCCTGCCCTTTGGGATTTAAAAGAAAAATTAGGTCTTGATTTGATGTTCTGATTACCAATATTTGTAAGAATCATTCGTATATTTACTAAAAATTGCGGTAACAATGACTGTAACAGATATAAATTCACTTGATTTCTCAAAGACCTACTCCTACGCCGATTACCTAAAATGGCAATTTGAAGAACGTTTGGAGTTACTAAAAGGTAAAATCTTTAAGATGTCGCCTGCTCCTAATTTGAGCCATCAACGAACATCAATGAGATTAACTCTTAAGTTTGGCAATTATTTCTACGGCAAAAAGTGCCAACTTTTTCATGCACCTTTCGATGTTAGGCTACCCGATTCTCAGAAAAAAACTGGCGACAAAGACGTTTTTACGGTAGTTCAGCCCGATTTATGCGTTGTTTGCGATGAATCTAAATTAGATGAACGTGGCTGTATCGGTTCGCCAGATTTAGTTGTTGAGATTCTATCACCGGGCAATACCAATAAAGAAATGAGCAATAAATTCAGACTTTATGAAGAAGCCGGTGTGCGTGAATATTGGCTGGTCGAACCAAACGACCGTATTATTTTGATTTATTACTTAAAAGACGGACAATACATCGGGCTAAAACCATTTACCGACGAAGAAGAGGCAACGAGCGTCATATTTCCAGAATTGAAGGTGCCAGTTGCCGAATTGTTTTACACATAAAATTTTGATTTTCAACAATTAAAACATACCTTTGCAACCCAAATCAAAAAGACAACTAAAGGAGGTGTAAAGTATGTTAATCGTAAACGTAAAAGAAAACGAATCAATTGATAAGGCATTAAAACGTTTCAAGAAGAAATTCGAGAAAACTGGTGTATTGCGTCAATTACGTCAACGTCAAGCATTTGAAAAACCTTCTATTACTCGTCGTACTCAGGTCATCCGTGCAGCTTATCGCCAGCAGTTGCAGAACAACGAAGAAATGTAGAATTTTCACTGATAATATTATCTAATATTGTCAAACAAAATATTTATAACCATATTAGCATTGTCAATTGATTTTACGGTTGCCGATTGTTAATATGGTTTCTTTTTTTTTACAGCACATTAAATACGAAAAACGCCTTAGCCACCACACCGTTACGGCCTACAAGACTGATTTAGAGCAATTTGTATCTTATCTTAAATTTCAATACGAACTCGAAGACCCCGAAAAAGCCGATTTCAATATGATTCGCTCATGGATTGTGGGTATGACCGACGAGGGTCTCGAAAAGAAAAGTATCAATCGCAAAATCGCAACTCTCCGTTCTTTTTACAACTTTTTGATTCGTCATAAAAAAATCGTTGCCGACCCAATGCTAAAAATCAAAGCATTGAAAAACGACAAAACGTTGCCAAAGTACGTCGAGGAATCGCCAATGGAAACGCTGCTCGATGAAATCGACTTTGGGGATGACTTTACCGGAATCCGTGATAAATTGGTGATTGAATTATTGTACGGAACGGGTATGCGGCTATCCGAACTGATTGGGCTAAAAACCACAGATTTGAATTTCTATGACAATACCTTAATTGTACTCGGAAAACGAAACAAACACAGAGTTATCCCAATCAATAATCCGCTTGCGGCATTGATTAAGCAGTATTTGGTTTTAAGAGAAGAAATAGTACAGGACTCACAAGACAAAACCTTGATTTTGACCGATGCTGGTTATGGAGCCTATCCGATGTTTATACAGAGATTAGTAAAAAAACACCTCAATCTCGTTACGACGCTCGACCAGAAAAGTCCACACGTGCTACGACATACCTTTGCGACTCACCTACTCAATCGTGGAGCAGATTTAAACGCTATAAAAGATTTATTGGGGCATACGAGCCTTGCCGCAACGCAGATTTACACACACAATTCAATCGAAAAACTAAAAAAGACTTTTCAAAAAGCCCATCCAAAAGCGTAAATTTGTAGAACGAGTTTTCAACTCGTTCACACGCGAATATTATAGTGAATGTCAATATTTTTGGTTCGCCTTTCACAAAAACGAGCAAAAAACCCGTCCTACTTATTATTTACCATTGCGGCTGTTTCTAAAAATTTCTTTTCGTTAGCTCTAATTTTTACCACAACTCGACGATTGCGACGACGCCCTTCTGGAGTAGCATTGCTTTCGATTGGGCGAATCGCTCCATAACCAGCAATAGCCAAACGCTCGGCAACTACACCGTTATTTTTTAGAAAAAGTGCAACGGTTTTGGCTCGTAATTCTGAGAGTTTTTTATTTTTTAGTTGATTTCCACTACTATCAGCATGCCCCTCAATAAAGATTTCGGTGTAAGGATAGCGATTTAACACGCCCGAAATATTTTGAAGATGGTCTTTTGCATCTTGGGTCAGTTGCTCTGAACTCGACTCAAAAGAGAAATCAGGCTGAAAAGTAATATCAATCCCATCGGCAATTCTTACAACATCTACTTTATTATCAGTTGCCGCAACCAAATCGTTTGCCAGTTTATCAAACATTTGCCCCAAACGTAGAGCAGCCTCGGCGGCCATCGGGTCTTTTTTGCGGGTATTTTTTTCGGAAGTATTTTTTGATGATTTACAGGCAGTAAATACCAAAAAACTTGCTAACACAATTGTAAATGCACGGATTATCTTCATGGTTCTATTGAATATGTTAAGGAATAAGCACAATATTTGGTAAAATTCCTTAAAAGTTTTTAAATTTTCAAAAACAAATGAAAAAAAAATATTAGGAGGATACATTCAAAATAGCCTACAAAAAAATCTTTGGCACAATTTTTATGTTTTTACTTCTTGAAAACGTAATTTTGTAGTAAAAATTTAATCCGAATTTTAGATAGCCTTCTGATATTCATTAAAATTAATACCTACTTTAATAAAACCTTAAAATGATTATGAAGAAATTTTTTATCTCGCTGGTCGTTGCCGCAACATTTGTATTTAATGCACAGGCACAACAAACGGCAGCAGAGTATTTCGACATTGGTGTTAATAAAAGTAAAGCTGGAGATTATATCGGAGCATTGGCGGCATTTAGCCAGTCTATTGCAATGAACCCCGAAAACTCAACTTGTTTTTTTAACCGTGGCTTGGCAAAACAAAACCTAAAAGACCACCGTGGTGCTATCCTTGATTTTGACCGTACTATCGACTTAAACCCAAAAAATTCGGAAGCATTTTTGGCAAGAGGCATGAGCAAAAGTGCACAAGATGACCAAAGAGCTGCCCTACAAGATTTTAACCGTGCTATTGAGCTAAATCCTGATGCAAGCATTTCGTATTTACAACGTGGTATGACTCGTGCCAGACTGCAAGATTATCGCCGCTCAATCGAAGACTTTACAAAGGTTATCGAAACTGCCACCGAAGACGGCACAAAATACCAAGCGTATTATTCACGCGGTATTTGCAAAGCACGTTTGGATGATTATCAAGGAAGTATCCAAGATTTTTCAAAATCTATCGACTTAAACCCCAAGCGTTCGCAATCTTTTGCGAGCCGTGGCTCAAGTCGTTTGAAAATCAATGACTTTGCGGGTGCAATCAAAGATTTTGACGAAGCTGTTAAGCTAAACCCAGAAGATAGCGAATCTTACTACAATCGTGGTTTTTCTAAAACTAAAATTGAGGATTTCAGAGGTGCAATGAATGATTTTGACCGTGCTATCTCGCTCGACCCACAAAATGTTCGTGCTTTTTATGGTCGTGGTTTCTGCAACAGCAAGTTGAACAACCAAAAAGATGCGGTTAATGATTTGACAAAATCTATCGAAATCAACAATGCAAACATGGACCCAAAAGTGTATTACACTGGTCGCATCACAAAAAATATTTTGGATGATTTACGCAATGTTGTGCAAGAAAGAGGTAAAATCAATGAGTTTTCGGATGACCGCTCAGAGGCTTTCTACACTCGTGGATTATCAAAATACAAATCAGGCGACCCAAAAGGTGCAATTGGCGATTTGAATAAATCAATCGAATTGAATCCTACTTATGCTGAGGCGTATTTTTACCGTGGGTTGGTACGTTCATCAACAGGTTTACAGAAAGAGGCTTTGCAAGACTGCTCAAATGCAATCAAATTGAATCCTCGTTACGGCGAAGCCTATTACGTGAGAGGTATCATCACGTTTGCTCTTGGCGAAGAAAACAAAGGCTGTTTTGACCTTAGCCGTGCGGGCGAATTAGGGTACTCTGCCGCGTATAATGTGATTCGTGAATATTGTAACTAATCGAAAGTAGAGATATATTTCTGAGATGCGGTACGTCTGAAAAGATGTACCGCATTTATTTTATACAAAAGACCAATAAATCGTTCCGATAATTGTACCAAGCGAAGCCCCCATAAAGATTTCGGGTAAAGTATGGCGTTTAAGAATTAACCTCGACCATCCGACCAAGAAACCAAATGCAAGTAAGATTCCGCCAGCGAGTAAATCTGATGATAAAGCTAAAAATGCAATCAGAAAACTAAATCCGACGTGTAGCGATGTTTTGAGTTTGTAATTAATTAAAAACGATAGTAAAGTAAGCATCCATGCCGCCCAAGCACCAAAAACGATGCTCATTGGCTGTTTGGTTAGATAAAGTGCCAGAATCATTACACCCAGAGCAGATAGACCGATTAGATACAATGATGGTCTCTTGGTTCGGGCCGAGACATCATGGTCGGCATAATTGCCTTCTTTTACTTTTCTATTGATATAAAAAAATACCGGAATCACCGCAAAAAGCACTAAAATACCCGTTAGGGTCAAGGCTTGCTCAAAAGGAAACGATTTGAAATTGATATAAATAGCTACTAAAACTGATAGAATGAGAGGGTTTCCAACAGTCGAGACAAGATTAGCAAATTTACGTTTGGTCATTATGGTCTTTACGAATGAGTTTGGAATGTTTACGGTTATTGGTAGTTTTTTGTTTAAAATCATTTGAAAGCACGCTGATATTTCCGTCAATTTCGAGCATTGCTAAATCTACATTCTCGATACTTTCTACACCGTGTTCTCTAACGGCAGTTTCGAGTTCTTGCATCGAAATATCGGCTTTTTTAAGGTTTTCAGCCTGAATCATTCCTTTGTAAACCAGCATAATTGGCTCGCCTTCAATCAATTTACTCACTCCTTGAAAACGGTGCGATAACTTTTTCAGAATAAAATTTAAGACAAATAACGCTGCCGCCGCAACAATTCCACCCAAAAGTGAAGTATCGCTTCCGACCATTGCATTTTGAACAGCATTGCTAATCAATAGAATAAATACCAAATCAATCACCGATAATTGGGCCAATTCTTTTTTGCCAAAAAGCCGCAAGGCAAGAATGATAAAAAGATAGACCGAGGCTGCCCGAAGCGTAATATCTAAATAAGGATTCATTTGATGCTATTCGTAAATTTGAGTTAATTTATGTATGAAACAGTTTATAACTCAAAAAATTCAAACAAAATTACGTATTATGAATGCTATTTGAGATTCTGAAAGCTAAATTACTCCCAAAATTGCTTAAATTTGCAGACCCAAACTAAGCTTCTCGTAGGATAATAATGAAAATTGCCGCCATAGATATAGGCTCAAA
Organism: Spirosomataceae bacterium; assembly: GCA_025455785.1. Classification (GTDB taxonomy): domain Bacteria; phylum Bacteroidota; class Bacteroidia; order Cytophagales; family Spirosomataceae; genus JALOLV01. Next base: position 6,406 of record JALOLV010000079.1, read on the forward strand.
TGCTGCCCGAATGCAGATTTCGTCAGTTTTGAAAGACGGAAAAAAGATTACTTTTAAAAAAGTAGAGTATGTCCGCTTTGCACTGCGATTGGGCATGGATGTATTTAATAATGGACGAATCAGCTACGAAAGTGAGGCTCGTATCAAAAAATTATTGACTGTCTATAAATTATTGATGGAACTCCACGAAGTGGACGCCTACATGATTTGTGCGACATCAGCAATGCGAGAGGCCGAAAACGGAATAAATATCGTTGAGAGAATCAAACTCGAACTCGGCATGCAGATTCACCTTATAGAAGGAGAGAAAGAAGCCGAATTGATAAATAATGTCATCGTTGAGGTTTTGGATACTAAAAAAACCTATCTGCACATTGACGTTGGTGGGGGTAGTACCGAACTTAACATTTACAAAGGCAAAAATAAAATAGCATCTAAATCTTTCAAAATCGGTTCGGTACGCCTCCTCGAACACAAAGAATCTCCTGATGTTTGGAAAAAAATGCACCAATGGCTTGATGAACATATACCTGTTGATGCCGATGTGATTGCGGTAGGAACGGGCGGGAATATCTCGAAAATTTTTGAGATGATTGAGTTCAAAACCGATGGTTTTGCCACGATTCGAGATATTGAAAAAACCAAAAACTACATTGCTAAATTTAGCGTTGATGAACGTATCAATAAACTACAAATGAACCCTGACCGGGCCGATGTGATTGTACACGCAACAGATATTTATACTGCTTGTATGAAGTGGGCCGGTGCCAGAGAAATGATGGTTCCTGATTTGGGCCTTAAAGACGGGATTTTGCTCTTAGTTTATAAAAGTTTGGTCAATGAAGAAAGCTAAGCATCAATATAGTGGGCGAGTTGTATTCGCCCCAAACCTACTTCTTAACTATCAAAAACGGTACACATATATTTGTTGAACAAGCAATTGGAGAATTAACCGAAGCCCTAAATCCAAAATCGTAAGTGTGGTTATTTTCACCCCAATTGCTCGTTTTTAAAACGATTGTAGGTAGATTTCCTTCGAGAACAGCATCGTTATTTGCGAGAGAATTTCCATTATTCAAACCGTTTATCCCTCCACTTGTAACGGCATTAATATTTAATCCCGAAACAGAAGCATCAGTACCGAGCGAAGTAACTTTTATTTTATACTCCGAATTTGCTTTTAGACTGTTAGTAGTCTGAGAATTAAAATAAAATCCACCTAAACCATTAGTAACTGTCGAGGCTATTTCGGAGCCATTTTTATCAAATAATTTAACCGTAACACCCACTAATGCAGGCTCGCCAGCATCTTGGGTTCCGTCTTCGTCCATATCCTTCCAAACTCTATTTCCGATTTCGATTGGTGGTACATCACACATCAGTTCAATATCACCCAAGCCCGAGGTCTTTCCAAAAGTGTTGAGGTCGTTTGCCAAAAAGACGTCATAAGCACCCGTCATAGCTCCGTTTTGGTTACTGTATTTTTGAAGCCCACCCGTATTGTAATTCTGTTTGTTTCGCTGGCTATCCGAATTGTAAACCACAGCATCGAACGCCGTGGAGATTACTTCTCCTCTACCCGCAAGCATCAACAACGAACCCTGCGAAGCCTCGTGGTCGGCATCGCCCGGGGTATCTTCAAAATAAAACTCGGCACCACCGGGGCCATCGTTCGGTTCGCCAGTTGGCGAGAATCCAACCGTTGTGATTCCTCCGCATGAGCCATTTGCTTCCAATTTATAAATTCCATTTTGGAAGCAAACTCTCAAAATATCTCCACCAGTTCGGGGATACGGAGCTTCGTCGGGGCGTTTATTTGCCATCGGAGTCATGTCTCCATATCTATCACGCAAACCAATAATCATCGAACCATCAACATCAAATTCAATATCCCCCACTTGTGGTTGTGGATTAACCGTCTGGTTATCAGTATTATTCCAAGGTTTCCAAGATTTATAACTAATGGTTCTATAATCTAATTTTTCGTTTAAAACCAAACTGAAATTTGTACCATCAAAACGCCAAACGTACATTGATAAATCGGCAGCATCTTGACTTATTTCGGCAGTACAAACACCTCCTACGTAGAGATTCCCAGCGTTATCTTTACCCAATCCAAAGTGGCGGACATCATCTGTAGGGCAAGTACCTGAGCCTTTTGCGAGTGGGATTCCCGAATTTGGCAGTGAAATAGAAGTAACGTTTGAGACCGTTGGTTTTATATCGGTCGGGATGGTGTAAAGTTTACTATCACCCAGATTAATCGCAAATATTTTTTTATAATCATTAGAGATTTCGACATCGCCCAAGCCTCGTTTATAAACAAATTGGTTAGTGGCTTGGTCATCGTTCCAATCGGTTGTGTTAGTCGGATGCGAATTTGCACCAGCCGAACCACTGAACAAAGCATTCAAATCTACCCAAAGCGAATCGGTCGAATTAGTGATTTTGTAGATTGCACCAGTGCTTTCGTTACCCAAAGCCCCAAGTTTAGCCTTTCTTTTGATAAATGCCCCCGCAAAGCTAACTTTTTGGATTCGGTCGTATGCGATTCCGAAGACAGTCCCGATTTCGGAGTTTTCCGAAATTGAGGTCGGATTCAAAGCTGGGTCAAGCCTCGAAGGTCGAATCCAAGACGCCGGCGAACCTGCATCAGTATAGTTTGCAGAGATGTCGCCATCTTTATCGTCTAAAAAATTATACGGAAACGTTACAAAAACGTGTCCATCAACATTGCCAGCAAGATAACAACTCGTAGCAATCGATGGATTCGGTTGGCAATAATCATTAGGAGCGTTTACACCGAAATTCACGTTGGAATCTCCGCCATTTTTAAATTGTACTGATGTCTGGTTATTATTCTGAAAACTCGAAAATAAACCCTTCTGAAAATCTTTGAATTCAATTCGGAAAGAACCCGCCCCGACATTCAGATTATAAAAACCATTGTCATTTGTACGACTCGAATCGGCCAGCGAACCATCAGCCCTATAAGCACAAACAAGTACTTTTGCCGCACCGATTTCATTAAAATTGGACGAATTATCTCTCAGCCCATTCGAGTTAAAATCTCGAAAGACAGTTCCACTAATGCTTTGAGAATGAGCATTTAGCTTAAATAAAGCGAACGCCAAAAATAGCAGCATTCGTCGTAAATAGGTATTGTAAGGTAAAGGTTTTTTCATGAGACATACCGCAGCACGTGCTAAGTATATCGCGTAAAAAATCATACCATAATTTGATTTCGGCGAAAAAACTTCTATAAAATTCAAAAAAACAAGGGGTCTCTCAAAAAAATAGCTTTTTTTTTCATATTTTTAATAAAGTTATCTAACGGTATCATTTTTTTATAAAAAACTGATAATCAACTATTTAATAAACTTATTAAACGGTATCATGGGTGGTTTGGGGCATATCGGTATGTTACCATATTAAAAAAAAACGTCTTAAATTTGTAGAATGGATACCAGTCCATATTATAACCAAAAAGAAAAATAAAAATTAACTGACAATCACTATGTACAGCTTCAATTATGTACGGGCTATTCCTTTATCTAAACGAAAGGACTCCCAGCCAAAAAATCCCCCCAGTAGTATTTCTACAACCTTCCCCGGTTATTATCAAGTTCATTGCTTCGAGGGCAAACAAATTTGTTTGGTTTTCGACAAAGGTTTTGACTATTAATTTCTGGACGACAATTATCGTAGAGACAATATCCAATTATTAAAATTCATAGAGTATTTGTTGCAAATGTGATAGCAGCGTGCTGCGTCTTCACAAGGCATTAATTGTTTTTTGGTACGATTCCAAAACAAAGATGATTGCTATGTTTTTGCTCCGATTCAAATTGAGTGATTATTAAAACAAATTTTCAAAATCCGAACGACTTTAAGGGCTTATCGGCTCTTTGTTATAAAAATAAGTGATTTTAGATTTCTATTGAGAACCTTACAGAATTGAGTGAAAGTATAAACACTGCTATTGAGATTTTACAGAATTGAGTGAAAAGAGAGTTAATTGTTAAAAGTTATACGTTAATCTTGCTAAAAATGGCAATTAACTATTTGTAATTCAGGATTAACAATTAAAGAAGTGATTTTAGATTTCTATTGAGAACCTTACAGAATTGAGTGAAAA
>JALOLV010000448.1 GCA_025455785.1 Spirosomataceae bacterium
TGCTCAATTAACAGCCCCAGTTCGCTGGACACAAACAGTACAAAACATGGTAGCCGAGGGTGCTGTGAAATTTGTAGAATGCGGGCCGGGTAAGGTTTTGCAAGGATTAGTGAAGAAAACTGCTCCAGAAGTTGAGGTAGCTGGCGTTTAAATCATAAAAAACTTGATTTTAAAACGCCCTCAATCGGGCGTTTTTAAAATCTCAAATTATATTCACTTCACCTCCAAAACCTTGCTTTTCTCCGAAACGCCGTTTTCGTTAATCGCCTCGATGGTGTAGTAATAAGTGCTTAATTTATCCATCCCTCTAAACCAATACTCATTTGCACTATGCACCATGATACAATTATAAAGTTTGTCAGGTGCAGTGCCGTAGTAAATATTGTAGGCATACGCTTTGGTTTCTGGTCGCCAGCGAATCCATGCACTGCGTTTGTCTTTTTCGGTTCGTAACACCATAAAATCTTTTACGGCATCGGGTTTTGAGCCATTTCCATTGCCAAAAACTCTTAGACCACTAATGGCAAATTTACCCGTTGGCATTGATACGTTTTCGAGTTTGATATAGCGAGTCTGAATCGGCTGAGCAAGCTCTACATATTCATGCGGAATATCGGTTTGGTTGTTTGATTTATCGACCAAAATCGTCCATTTTTTGCCATCAATACTCGACCAAAGTTTGTATTGGTGCTTGATATTGACCTGTTTTCCTAAAAAAGAAGAATCGGCGTCTTGGTCGGCGTAGTTTATCTGAATTGCATTGACGGTTGAAAGATTCCCCAAATCGGTTTTTATCCATTCTCCTGCTTTGCCTGTCTCGGCCGACCAGTAGGTTTTCATGCTTTCGTCAACGGCATTATTGGGCAAATACCCACCCAGCGTAGAAGAAACCTCAACGGGTTTATTGTAGTTGAGGAGCATCCATCCCGTAAAAGTCTTTTTAATATCTAAACCCGAAGAAGGAATATAATGCGGATAATCGCCAAAGGCAGTATTGCACCACATGACATCGTCTTTGTCGAACCCCGCTGGCCAAATACCAATTCGACGCTCGAAATTATTTTTGGTCGAAAGCTGAATCGTCGAGACGTGCCACCAGTTTTTTTGATTATCTTGAAAAGAAGCTCCATGACCTGCTCCACGAGCAAAGCCTCCCAACTTCATACTGAGCGGGTCGGGTTGAGCTTCCCACGGGCCGAGGGGTGTTTTTCCAACCAAAACACCATCGGCATAACCGCTCATTTCGGTGCCGGGAGCACCGTATTGTAAGTAATATTTACCGTTATGTTTGTTTACGGTTGCTCCTTCTATGAAACCATCCAAAAAAGTATCGTCCATATACTCGCCAAAGCGTTGCCAGCCGTATCGCCAAGATTCGAGCATATACATTTCTTTGCGAGTGCCTTTGGGTTTCATGGTTTTGCGGTCTAATTCAATACCATAAAGCGGATAGCGGTTGCTGCTGCCATTGTACATATAAAACTTGCCGTCGTCATCGGTAAAAAAGGCTGGGTCCCAGCCTCCAATTTCAAAGTCATCAACTAAGGCAGTCCACTCATTGGCTTTTGGGTTGGTACTCATCCACATCGTAAATTCACTCGTATAAGTCGAGCCAAAAACAATCATTGTATCGCCCACAATGCCTACGGCTGGGGCACAAAGCTCGTCATAGACTTTGTTTTTGGGACGAAGGAATTTGCGAGAATGGAAAGTCCAATTCAACATATCGGGGCTATGCCAATACCCCCACTGGTTTGTACTGAACATATAATAATCGCCTTTGTAATTGACCACAACTGGGTCGGCAGTAGCTCGGTGACGCCCCCATTCACTAAAATTTGGGATGGGCGTGTAGCCGTAATCAACATTGATGGGGTTACAATAGGTTTTTTGTTGAGCCTCAGAACCAAAAGCCAAGGCAAATATGGTAAGCGTTAATAAAAGATATTTTTTCATTATGAAGGTTGAAATAAAATTTAGGAGCAATTTATCAAAATCAAGTCAAAAATATTCGTTCCTTACTGCTATTTAACCACATCATTGGGAGGGATTCGGCTTTTTGGGTAAATAAATAAGGCGTAATATTTCCAAAATACCCCGTGAGAGGTAAAATATTGGTAGATGATGATAGACATTATCTTCTCAATCTCCATTTGAGGTGCACCACAATTTCTCTTACTTGTGCATCCGAAATTACTCTTTGTATTTTTGCCAATTTTCTATACATTTGCTTATTAAAGCATAAGAAAATGACTGTGAAAGTACCTGCAAATGCAAAAAAAGTAGATATAGAAGCTATTTTCAGTAAACTTCAAAAAAATAGCAAGCCACTAAAACCGCAGGATTTTATTGGTAAGTTTCCATTTAAGGGAGATAGCCTTGAATTTCAAAAAGATTTGAGATAATGAGCCATCAATCCATCATTTTGATACCAATACGCTCATTAATTTTTTAAGAGGTGAACGCTTGGAAATGGATTTGGTTGAAAACAAGACCCTTTGTATTTCAGAGATTACTGAAATGGAAATCTAATGCCAAGCTGGTTTCACAAAAAGCCAACGCAAAGAACTAAAACTATTTCTTTCAACCCTATCTATCATCCGGCTAAATGATGAAATTAAAGAAGTTGCAGTAAAAATCAGATTATCAACCAAAATGAAATTGATGGATTCTATTATTGCAGCATCTTCTCAAGTCACAAATATTCCGTTAGTAACCTGCGATTTAAAATTTGACTCCGTTAAAACTGCCCAAATCATCTTACTCCCAGTAGTTGCCAATCGTACTTCCTAAACAACAG
>JALOLV010000080.1 GCA_025455785.1 Spirosomataceae bacterium
AGAATCGTAGATGCCAACACCAAAGAAATGATTGAGTATTATGCTAAAATCATTTTTGTGAATGCGGCGGCATTAAATACCAATTTGATTCTGTTGAATTCGACCTCTTCTCGTTTTCCGAATGGCTTGGGCAATGATAGCGGAGTTTTGGGTAAATACGTGGCGTTTCATAATTATAGAGCGAGGATTTCGGCTGAGTACGATGGATATTTAGATAAAACGACCGACGGTCGTCGCCCGAATAGCCCGTATATTCCAAGATTTAGAAATGTTTACAAACAAGAAACCGACTTTTTGCGTGGCTATGCGGCTGGTTTTAGTGCTTATCGGATGGGTTCTGGCAACCAGTCGGGGTTGGGCGAAGAACTGAAAAGTAATCTTTTTCAACCTCGTCAGTTGGGTGGTTGGAGCGTTGGCTCGCACATGATGGGCGAGACGATTCCGAAAGAATCAAATTTTGTGGCTCTCGACAAAGACCTCAAAGACCCATTCGGAATTCCTCAACTGAGGGTTTCGGTTGGCTACGATGACAACGACGAAAAAATGGTAAAAGATTATCTTGAGCAATTGACCGAAATGTTTACAATGGCGGGCTTTACCAATATTCGTACTTCGGATAGTAAACAAGCCGCTGGTTTGGACATTCACGAAATGGGTGGAGCCAGAATGGGGAAAGACCCCAAAACTTCGATTTTGAATAAATGGAATCAAATTCATAGCTGTCCTAACGTTTTTGTAACCGATGGAGCCGCCATGACCTCGACCTCTACGCAGAACCCATCGCTTACTTACATGGCATTCACGGCTCGTGCGGCCAGTTACGCCGTTGAGCAATTGAAGAAAAAGAATTTGTGATAAGGCCGACTTTCATTCCATAGGATATAGTTTGCAAACTATATCCTATAAAGTTTGAATCGGAATATTTACGCTGGTCGGGATTTGCAATCCCGACCATAACTTTTTATGAATTTGTAATTCAACTCTAATCAAAACTATGAAAAAACTAATCTTTTACGCTGTTCTACTATTCATCTCATACCAATTAACCGCCCAAACGTCTGAACTCAAACAAATAAAAGTAAAAGGTAATAGTTTTGTAATTGACGACAAACCGTTTGTTTTGAGAGGATTAAACACCAGCGACCCCGAAAGGCTGATGAATGATGGGCATTGGAACAAAGCCTATTTTGAAGAAATGAAAAGCTGGGGAGCAAACGTAGTAAGATTCCCGATTCACCCGACGGCTTGGCGAAGACAAGGCAAAGAAAAATACCTAAGATTGCTCGATGAGGGAGTGCAGTGGGCAAAAGAATTGGGTATTTACGTGATAATCGACTGGCACATTATCGGCAATCTCCGTACCGAAATGTACCAAGCCGATATGTACGAAACCACCCAAAAAGAGACTTTTGAGTTTTGGCGTACGATGGCCAAACATTACAAAGGCAATACGACTGTTGCTTTTTTTGAGTTATTCAATGAGCCAACGATTCAAGGCGGCCAGCTCGGTACTTGCTCATGGAGCGATTGGAAAAAACTCATGGAAGAAACCATTGGTATAATTAGGGCAAATGGTGGCACGGCGATTCCACTCGTGGCTGGTTTTAATTGGGCCTACGACCTCACGCCAATCGCAACCGACCCAATCAATGCCGAAGGAATTGCGTATGTGTCGCATCCGTATCCACAAAAACGTGAAAAACCGTGGGAGGATAAATGGACAAAAGATTGGGGATTTGTCAAAGATAAATATCCGTTGATACTGACCGAGATTGGATTCAGCGGTGCCGAAGAAAAAGGGGCTCACATACCCGTCATTAGCGATGAATCTTACGGCGATGCAATCACTAAATATTGCGATGATAAAGGAATCTCGTGGGTAGTTTGGGTCTTTGACCCGCAATGGGCTCCGAGCCTGTATTCAGATTGGAACTACACGCTCACTCGCCACGGCAAGTATTTCAAAAAAGCCATGCAGGATAGAAAGTAGAAGGTTCAAACCTCCAAGCGTCTTTCAGGCCTTGGAGGTTTATTATAATATTTTCTGTAAATTTGCACCTCAAATTAAAATGACCGAATACCGATGCTAAAAGCAGAAATGATTACCGATAAAGGCACAATGTGGATAGAATTCTACGAGCAAGATGCCCCAATTGCAGTAAAAAACTTTACTGATTTATCAAAAAGTGGATTTTATGATGGTGTAATTTTCCACCGTGTTATCCCAAACTTTATGATTCAAGGCGGAGACCCAACCGGTACAGGTGCGGGTGGGCCGGGCTATACGATTCCGTGCGAATTGACTGGCAATAACCAATACCACGACCGTGGCGTATTGTCGATGGCTCACCGTGGACGCAACACGGGTGGTTCGCAGTTTTTTATCTGTCACAACCGCTCAAATACCGCTCACTTAGACCGTAACCATACTTGTTTTGGCAAAGTTGTAGAAGGCGTCGAAATCGTAGATTTGATTCGTCAGGGCGATAAAATTCAAAAAATCGTTATCCATGAAACGGAAGCCTAATTTTTGGCGTCTTTATTGATAAGAACTGTTCAGGCTCAGTTTTGGGTCTGAACTTTTTTATTAATGACAAGTTTTGTCTTGGAATTAATTTTGTGAAAAAATGTTTAAATCATATCAGACTACCACACTTCTTTAGAGCTATTAAACAAAGAACATTGAACAAAGAAATATGCAAGAATCTCAATCAATTTTTAGTTTTCTTACAACCGCATTTTTGGCTGGTTTTGCGTCGATATTTATGCCTTGTATTTACCCGATAATGCCCATGACGGTTAGCTTTTTTACCAAGCAATCGCACGGTTCGAGAAAAGCATTTATTTACGGATTCTCAATTATGCTCATCTTTGCGTTGATTGGCTTGGCTGCCGTACCGTTTGGCTCGGCGTTTCCGAATTTTATCAGTACGCACTGGCTACCCAATCTTATCTTTTTTGTGATTTTTGTATTTTTTGGATTATCATTTTTTGGATTATTCGAGATTGTATTACCGCACGAGACCGTCAATAAAGTAGATAGAATGTCCGAAAAAGGTGGCTTGGTCGGGATATTCTTCATGGCTCTTACTTTGGTTTTGGTTTCGTTTTCGTGTACGGTACCAATCGTAGGGTCGCTCTTGGTTGCGGCTGCCAGTGGCGAAATCTGGCGACCGCTTTGGGGAATGTTGGCTTTCGGACTACCCTTCGGATTAGTTTTCACGACCTTGGCGATGTTTCCGCAGATGCTCAAAAGTATGCCAAAATCGGGGAGCTGGCTCGGCGAACTCAAAATCGTTTTTGGTTTGTTAGAATTTGCCCTTGCTCTTAAATTCTTGAGTAATATTGATTTGACCTACCACTTCAATCTTCTCGGCCGCAATACATTCTTAGCGATTTGGATAGTTTTTGCATTCGTTATCGGTCTTTATATCATGGGTTTTGCTCGCATGCCATCCGATAAAAAAGTAGAAAAATACGGCCCAGTACGTATCGGATTCGCCGCCTTATTCTTCGGCTTAGGCATTTACATGATTCCGGCTTTATCGGGTAAATCTGCTTCGCTTTTGGCTGGTATTTTGCCCCCAGAAGGTTACGGAATCGTCAATGCTCACGCTAATTCGGCACTGCCAAACGATAAAGTACGTAATCTGCCGCATGGTTTACAAGGTTTTTATGATTACGACGATGCCCTTGCTTACGCCAAAGAAGTCAAGAAGCCAGTTTTTATAGATTTTACAGGCTATGCCTGTGCCAATTGCCGCAAGATGGAAGAAAACGTTTGGCCAAAGCCCGAGGTATTAGAACGCCTCAAAAATGATTTTGTGATAGCTTCTTTGTACGTAGATGATAAAAAGGAATTGCCCAAAGAGAAGCAGTACAAATCTACTTACGATGATGAAATCAAAGTAACCGTAGGAGAAAAGAATACCGATTTACAAATCACGAAGTTTAATTCAAATGCTCAGCCTTACTATTTTATTGTAGATAATGAGGGCAAGCAGTTGATAAACCCAGTCGGCTACACGAGTGTCGAAGAATTTGTGAAATTCTTAGAAGAAGGCAAAAAAAGCTTTAAATAGGTATTTTTTTATAGGATATGGTTCGTAAACAATACCCTATGAAAAGATAAAAAACAACCCCCGCTACTCAATCGAATAGCGGGGGTTATATTTTTGCAACGACTTGAAAAGTCGCAATCTTATTTTCCTAATGCCTTAATCATCGTAGTACCAATGTCGGCTGGCGAAGCCACTACGTGGATTCCGCACTCAGCCATGATTTTCATTTTTGCGGCGGCTGTATCATCAGCACCACCAATGATAGCACCTGCGTGACCCATACGACGACCCTTTGGGGCTGTCTGACCTGCAATGAACCCTACAACTGGTTTAGTACCGTTTTCTTTAATCCAGCGAGCAGCTTCGGCTTCCATGCCACCACCAATCTCACCAATCATCACGATACCTTCGGTTTCGGGGTCATTCATCAATAATTCAACGGCTTCTTTAGTCGTTGTTCCGATGATTGGGTCGCCACCAATACCGATTGCGGTTGTTTGTCCGAGACCTACTTTTGTCAATTGGTCAACGGCTTCGTATGTCAAAGTACCCGATTTTGAAACAACACCGATTGTACCTTTTTTGAAGATAAAACCCGGCATGATACCTACCTTGCACTCTTCGGCTGTGATGATACCCGGGCAGTTAGGGCCAATCAAACGTACGTTTTTGCCTTGGATGTACGATTTCGCCATAATCATGTCCTTGGTCGGGATACCCTCAGTAATACAAACGATTACTTTTACACCTGCATCGGCGGCTTCCATGATGGCGTCAGCGGCAAATGCTGGTGGTACAAATATGATAGAAACATCTGCTCCGGTACTCTGAACAGCTTGCTCAACGGTATTGAAAACTGGACGGTCGAGGTGTAATTGCCCACCTTTACCCGGTGTAACACCGCCCACAACATTGGTACCGTATTCAATCATTTGGCTTGCATGAAAAGTACCTTCTGAGCCAGTAAAACCTTGTACGATTACTTTTGAATTTTTATTAACGAGTACACTCATTTGATGTAGCGTTTAATCGGAGTTTGAAAATATCTGTAAAACTACTCCGAAAACGGAAAAGTACAAAATTGAAGTTGAAACTAAACGATTGTTAGTATAAATATCAATATTTAATTTGTTGATAATCAATGAGTTATCGACTGATTAATTTTTGCTAAATTTTTATAGTTATCAATTAAAATCAATTAGTAGATAGACCAGATAGGGTGACGAAGGCTAACATCCGGGTTTTAGGGTCATGGAGTTGTCTTGGATTAATACCGAAGACACATCTTTGATACTATCTTTGACATTGCGTAGAAGCCTCACAATCTCTTTGGCAATACTGCCTGCCGCACAGGGGCTTTGTCCTGTGATGACGTGCTTGTCAGATACTATAAAAAGTGCAAATGGTAAGACCGATTTCTTGTAGATTGCACCACGTTTTTTGAGTTCGTCTTCGACCGAAAACGGTACAATTTTATTAGTACCTTTGAGTAGTTCTTCAAAATTTGAAAACGCCGTAACTTGCTTGTTATCAACCAAATAACTCCCATCTCTCAATATAACATTCATCAAACCCGAAATCCCGTGACCAACTCCTGCGACGATTCCGCCGTTTTCGTAAATCTGGCGGGTGTAATCCTGCAAAAACTCGTTTTCAGGAAAATCCGTCAAGCTACCAAATCCACCTGCAAAATAGATGGCGTCGTAGTCGTCAGGATTTATATCTTTGGGCGATGGTGTTTTTTGGAGACGTTCGGCAAATTCGGGGTTTCGGAAATACTGCCAATCTACTTTTTTGGTAAATAACCATTTGAGACTCATGGGGTCTATCTTGACCTCGCCGCCCGACGGACTCACAATGGTATATTCGTAGTTGTAATGCTCAACTACACGGATGAATCGTGCTAAAGTACTCAACCAAACACCAGTTGGCAGTTTACGTTCGGGAATCTCTTTTACACTCGTAGCAACAATCAGGATTTTTCTGCTCATAGGTTATCGCAAATTCATAGCCATTAATTAAATAACGGTTATAGTATTTAGAGCAGTTGACGAAGTTTATAAGTAAGCGTATGTAATTGGAAAACCTCAAGAATTCAAGAGAATTTATCAAAACATTGACACCCAAACAATAAGTTTAGGTAGAGATAGTAAGGTTAGGACGAATAGTAATAAGGTACGGGTTGAAGGACACAACAAATATAGTACATTTTTTAGAAAAAATAGAACCTCATTGATATTTTTTATTTATCCACATTTTTGATGAATTGACCTTTGGTAAAATTAAAGTCTTTAATCATAAATTTTGATTAATAGAATTATTGTAAGAATTATTGTGAAGATATAAAGAAAATTTATTAAAAAATACTTAAAAACTCCTTAAAAATTGGGCAATGAATTAACTTTGTAGCTAATTTATTTATTTATCATTATCTAAATTGTTAATTCTACAATGTCTGCATTAGTCGAAACAGCGAGCTTAGTCGCTGACAGAATCAACGCTCTGGAAGAATCCGCAACGTTGGCGATGTCGAAAAAATCCCGTGAGATTGCCGCTCAGGGACACAAAGTTATCAATCTCTCAATCGGAGAGCCTGATTTCAAAACCCCAAAACACATCTGCGAAGCTGCTAAGGCGGCTATCGACGCAGGTTTTCACTCATATACTCCGGTATCGGGTATTCCAGAACTCCGCAAAGCTATTGCAGACAAGCTTAAACGTGAGAATAATCTGGATTGGAAACCAGAAAACATTGTGGTTTCGACGGGTGCAAAACACTCTTTAGCCAATGTGATTCAGTGCTTGGTAAATCCGGGCGAAGAAGTCATCATTTTGGCTCCGTATTGGGTTAGCTATTCAGAAATGGTGAAATTGGCCGAAGGTAAATCGGTTGTATTGGATGGAGCGTTTGAGAATGATTTTAAAGTAACAGCCGAGCAAATCGAAGAAGCCATTACAGACCGCACAAAAATCATCATGTTTGCTTCGCCAAATAACCCGACTGGTTCGGTTTACAGCGAAGCCGAATTGCGTGCGATTGCGGCAGTTGTGGCTCGCCACGAAGGCGTTTTTGTATTGGCAGATGAAATTTATGAATACATCAATTTTACCGACAAAGGACATTTCAGTATCGGTTCGGTTGATGAAATCAGAGACCGCGTGATTACTGTAAATGGTTTTGCTAAAGGTTTTGCCATGACTGGTTGGCGTTTGGGATACATCGCCGCCGCTAAATGGATTGCCGATGCAGTAGATAAACTCCAAGGGCAGGTTACTTCGGGTACAAACCATATTGCACAGCGTGCAGCCGTAGTTGCGTGGGAAGACATGTCGGCTCCGGAGTCTATGAAATTGGCTTATGAGCGTCGCCGCAACTTGGTGGTTGGTTTATTGAAAGAAATCGAAGGTTTCAAAGTGAACGTTCCAGAAGGTGCATTCTACGCATTCCCAGATGTAAGTTATTATTTCGGAAAATCAGACGGAACAACAACCATCAACAACGCCGATGATTTGGCGATGTGGCTACTCGAAACAGCCCACGTTGCGATGGTAGGCGGTGGCTCGTTCGGAGCTCCAAACTGTATCCGTCTTTCGACAGCGGCATCCGACGAAGCACTCGTTGAGGCCGTTGCACGAATCAAAGCGGCTTTGGCAACTTTGAAATAAGAATAACACTTAGATTATTTATATCAAAAGTCCATCTCCCGAAAGAGAGATGGGCTTTTTCGTAAGGTTCATTACAAGAATAGGAGGGAGTAAGTTTTTTTGATTTTCGTGAATAGTTTTAGGCTGGAAGCCCCATTTAGCAAGCCACACCCGATAGAACCGAGCGTGTGCGTGGATAATTTTTAATTTTGTGCGTATTTATGGCTTGCTCGGTCATGGTTTTGATTGTAGAACGAGTTTATAACTCGTTCCAGATTATGGTTGTTGATGTTATAAATTTAGAAAAAGGATTCTGATGAACAAAAACTACTAATTGATTAACTTTCCGACTAATTAAAGGTCTTATAGATAAATGGAGTTTTTCTCATTGATAGATATTGGTGGTACAGTGGCATTTGCAGTTTCGGGTACTTTGGCGGGGCTTCGCAAGCGGTTGGATTTATTTGGATTGGTTGTTATCGCATTTGCTCCCGCCATCGGAGGTGGTACAATCCGAGATGTTCTGATTGGGCATTTGCCAGTTCGGTGGATTACTGATTCAAAAGTGATTATTTTGATTGTTTCGGTGGCAATTCTGACGATTTTATTGAGAAATCAAATCGAAAAATTAGATAAAACACTTACTTTTTTTGATTCGCTCGGTTTGGGATTCTTCACGATAAGAGGTATCCAAGAAGGGTTGTTGGTCAATATGGACATTATATCTTGTACCATTCTTGGTACTGTTACTGCTTGCTTTGGCGGAGTTTTGAGAGATATTTTATTGAATGAGATTCCGACACTTTTCCGAAAAGAAATCTATGCCACAGCCTGTATTTTGGGGAGTTTGGCTTACTTTTCGCTCCGAAAAGTAGGATTTTCTGAAGAATTGGTAGATTTTGTAACAATCAGTGTAATCTTCGGAATCAGGATTTTGGCCATCAAAAAGAATATTTCTCTACCAAGGATTTGAGGTTAGTTTATACCTGAATTATCGTAAAACAAGAAATCCCCAGCCGTTTGGCTTGGGGATTTCTCTATATCGACAGATATTGAAATTACTTGATTTCTACTTCTGCACCAGCTTCTTCTAAAGATTTTTTCAAAGCTTCTGCTTCGTCTTTAGCAACACCTTCTTTCAATGGTTTCGGAGCAGCATCAACTACATCTTTAGCTTCTTTCAAACCAAGACCAGTCAAATCTTTAACCAATTTAACTACTTGAAGTTTGTTTGCACCAGCAGATTTCAAGATTACATCAAAAGATGTTTTTTCTGCAGGAGCTTCAGCGGCGTCTCCACCACCAGTAGCAGCTACCATTACAGGAGCAGCAGCAGCAGGCTCGATACCGTATTCGTCTTTCAAAATTTGAGCAAGCTCGTTAACTTCTTTAACTGTCAAGTTTACTAACTGTTCAGCAAATGCTTTTAAATCAGCCATTTTATTATAGAATTTAAAATGTTTTACAAAAATTAAAATTGTTAATTGTTATCTGTTAATCGTTAGAAGTTAAAAATATAGCCTTCGCTATTAACTATTAACGAATAACTTAAATTAAGCTGCTTCTCTCTCTGAAAGAGTTTTAAGAATACCAGCCAATTTGTTGCCGCCACTTTGCAAGCCAGAAATAACATTCTTGGCAGGTGATTGCAACAAGCCGATGATTTCGCCAACCAATTCGGCTTTCGACTTCAATGTAATCAACGTTTCTAATTGGTCGTGACCAATGAATAACGATGAATCAACCGAAGCACCTTTTAATTTGATAGAATCCTTGTTTTCTTTCAAGAAATCCTTAATCAATTGAGCGGCTATTTTACCCGACTCTGTATGGAACATGATTCCAGAGAAACCTTTCAATACTGAATCATTGAATGGTGTATAGTCTGTATCAAGTCTTTCGAGAGCCTTAGCGATAAGGGTATTTTTCACTACTCGGTACTCAATACCACGTTCAAAACACAAACGGCGGAGGCTGTTGGTTTTTTCAACACTCATGCCACTGGCATCGGTGATATAGAAGTAAGGTGTAGCTGCAAATTTCTCTGCCAACTCATCAATTATTTGTCCTTTTTCTTCTCTTGTCATGATTTTACAATCCGTTTACGGTTGATTTATCAATCTGTACAGCCGGGCTCATTGTGCTTGAAAGCGTGATGCTTTTAACATAAGTACCCTTTGCAGATGATGGCTTAAGTTTTACCAATGTTTGGATTAACTCATTTGCGTTATCTGCTAATTTTTCTGGGCTGAAAGATACTTTGCCGATTGAAGTGTGAATGATACCAGTTTTATCAACTTTGAAGTCGATTTTACCAGCTTTCACTTCTTTAACCGCCGTTGCAACATCCAACGTAACAGTACCTGACTTAGGGTTTGGCATCAATCCACGAGGACCGAGAATTTTACCAAGTTTACCCAATTTTGCCATGACTGTTGGCATTGTGATGATTACATCAATATCTGTCCAACCTTGTTCGATTTTCTGGATATAGTCGTCAAGACCTACGTGGTCGGCACCAGCTGCTTTAGCATCTGCTTCCTTGTCAGGAGTACAAAGTACCAAAACTCTTACGGTTTTGCCTGTACCATGTGGTAGAGCCACTACGCCACGAACCATCTGGTCAGCTTTGCGTGGGTCAACGCCAAGACGAACGTCGATATCCACAGAAGAGTCGAATTTAGTGTATGAGATTTGCTTCAAAATATCTGCTGCGTCTTTCAACGAGTAGGCTTTTGTCGCATCATACTTCGACATAGCTTCTTTACGCTTTTTTGTCAATTTTGCCATTGCTTTGATTTGGTTTTAACGC
>JALOLV010000449.1 GCA_025455785.1 Spirosomataceae bacterium
AAAGCCTTGATTACGGCACACGTAAGTAGTTTAACTTCAACCACTTATAGAAATATGTGCGTTTCGACGGTCAATAACGTTTTGGCAATTTTAAGAAACCAACCACCTCAATCAAACTGTATTTTTAATCAAAAAGAATTGAATTTGTAGAATGAGTTTCCAACTCGTTCATTCACACAATCTTATAAATTTCATATTCAACCATTGATAAACATGAGCAAATTTAAGAATGTACTCTTCAATATCACCCTTATTGTAATTCCGATTATTGCGGGGTCATATACGATTATCAGGTATTACTCATCAAGCGAAAATCCGAAAATAAGTAAACTCAAACTTCAACCCGGTTTTGTTGCAGAACACATCTTTAGTCCTTCCGAGAGTAAATTAGGCTCTTGGGTTTCGATGTGTTTTGATGATAAAGGTAGAATGTTGGCATCAGACCAGTACGGCGGAATTTTTCGTCTGGAAATACCAGCCATTGGTTCGAGTGATATAAAACCAAAGATTGAAAAAATAAAAATCAAAGGCGATACAACCACCTTCGGGGCGGCTCATGGTTTACTTTACGCTTTCAATAGCTTATATGTAATGGTTAATAATCGGTCAAATAAGAATTTACCAAAGACCAGTGGATTCTATCGCCTTCAAGATACTGACGGTGATGACCAATTTGATAAACTTACACTGATTAAAGAATTAAAAGGCGATGGAGAACACGGCCCGCATAGCATAAAACTATCGCCCGATAAAAAATCTCTTTATGTCATTTGTGGAAATTATACCGATTTGCCCAAAATGGATGCCTATAGATTGCCTCCAACTTGGAAATATGATAACTTATTTCCCGAAATCAAAGACCCCCGTGGGCACGCCAACGACCGAAAAGAACCCGGTGGTTGGGTAGCAAATGTAAGCCCAGATGGCTCTAAGTGGGAGTTGGTTTCGGCTGGATACCGTAATCCTTTCGATTTAGCATTCAACGATGCAGGCGACTTGTTTGTTTATGACGCCGATATGGAATGGGACTTCGGCTTGCCGTGGTATCGTCCAACTCGTATTTGTCATGCTACAAGCGGCTCGGAATTTGGTTGGAGAACTGGCAATGGCAAGTGGTCGGCTAATTTTCCTGATAACCTTCCGCCAGTAATTAATATTGGTCAAGGCTCACCGACAAACCTTTTGTATTTAAAAGATGCCAAAGTTCCGACAAAATATAAAAATTCACTCTTGGCATTCGATTGGAGTTTCGGCATCATGCACGCTATTCATCTTAAGCCACAAGGCTCAACTTACTCGGCCGAAAGAGAAGAGTTTTTGTCTGGTGTTCCGTTGCCTTTGACCGATGGAGCGATTGGCCCCGATGGTGCTTTATATTTTTTGACGGGTGGACGTAGGCTCGAATCTGATTTATATCGCGTGTATTACAACGGAACAGAAAGCACAGCCGATGCAAAACCTACTGAACTTACTGCAGAAAATAAATTGAGAAGGCAGTTAGAAAACTTCCATGCTCCCAATCCTGAAGCATTAAAAGTGGCTTTTTCTAATTTAGCACACTCTGATAGGCTTGTACGATATGCAGCTAAAACTGCTCTTGAGCATCAACCTCTCGAAACATGGCGAAAACCAGCATTGGAACTAAAAAGTCCGATTGCCCTCACGAATGCAATGATTGCCCTCACCAGAAGCACAACCGTAGCTGATAAATCGGCTATTTTGGATGCACTTTTGGGAATAAAAATGGAATTGTTGAACCAATCTCAACAATTAGATTTATTGCGTGCTTACGAATTGGTTTTTTCAAGATTCGGGATGCCAGAACCTGCCCAAACGACAAAGATTTCGGCATTATTGAATAGTAAATTTCCTGCACAGGCAAGCGAACTTAACAAGCAATACTGTAAGCTGTTGGTTTTTCTTGAATCTCCTGAAGTCCTACCAAAAACTTTGGCATTGATGGATAAAAAAGAAAATCCAGCCGAAAATGAGAAGTTTGCCACAAGTTCAGAAGATTTGATTCTTCGTAATCCGGCTTATGGTTTGGACATTGCCAAAATGCTCGAAAAAATGCCAGCTCCGCAGCAGACATATTACGCAATTATGCTTTCAAAATTAAAGTCGGGTTGGACCCCAGAATTGAGAGATAAATATTTTGCATGGTACAAAAAGGCTTTTTCTTATCGAGGAGGTAACAGCTACATTGGTTTTATTGATAAAGCTCGAAAATTGGCTTTGGCGAATGTGCCTGCTGATAAAAAAGAGTATTATGATAAACTCTCAGGCGGAGATATGTTGACTTCGTCGGGTAATGACATTGCCGAAGCCGATTATCCAAAAGGACCCGGTAAAAATTATAAAATAGAGGATGTAGATAGAATCTTTGCAACCGAACTTTCGGCTCGTGATTACAAGCGAGGTAAAGCAATGTTTATTGCAACAACGTGTTCGAGATGCCATGCTGTTAGAGGCGAAGGTGGAAACATCGGACCAGACTTGACCCAAGTTGGTACTCGTTTTAGTACAAAAGATATGATGGAGGCCATCATTAATCCTGATAAATCGATTTCTGACCAATACGCATCGACTGAATTTCAATTAAAAAACGGTAAAAGTATCATAGGAAAAATAACAAACCAAGATGCTAATTTTTATTATGTATCTCAGAATCCTTATACTCCAGATTATATCACCAAGATTGCCAAAAAGAATGTTGCATCAAAACAATATTCAACTGTTTCATCGATGCTACCGGGATTGATAAATTCATTGAGCGAAGAAGAATTTATAACAAAATCTCAATCAGCATAAAATATAGACATGGCAGAAACACTTCATATTCCGCAAAACGCAACCCGAAAAGAAATTTATGAGACAATATTACCCCAAATCAAAGCACTCCTCGACGGCGAACCCGATTTGATTGCCAACATGG
>JALOLV010000450.1 GCA_025455785.1 Spirosomataceae bacterium
ATCATGGTTGGTACAAATACAGCTCATTTTGATAATCCGAGCCTTACTGTCAGACATTGGTCGGGGCGAAATCCGATTCGGGTTGTTTTGGATAAAAATTTAAGATTAAACAATAATTTGAATATATTTAGCAAAGATTCGATGACAATTATTGTTAGGGATAGCTCGTCGGGATTTGCAATCCCGAAACAAACCAATTCGGATTTGCAATCCGAATTTATCGAAGTAGAATTCAACGAAAACCTGATTCAGAACATCCTCCAAAAGTTGCACGAAAACAAGATTCAGTCTTTAATCGTAGAAGGTGGTAGGCAATTGCTCCAAAGTTTTATTGATAGTGGTTTATATGACGAAATCCGGCTTTTTAAAGCAGATTTTCAAATAAAAAGTGGTATTTCGGCACCAAAGATTAATTTTAAACATATAAAATCAATTGAAAAAATCACCGATGAATTGAGTATTTATCATAGACTCTGACCCCTACCCCAAAATACCAATGCGTTTATTCTTCTTTGTCGTTTTCTTATTATCGTTCTATCGGATTAATGCTCAACTCACGCAGACAATCCGAGGAAAAATCATTGACAAAGAGACCCAAAGTCCACTGCCGGGTGTTTCGATTGTCATTCAAAATACTAAGCAAGGAACTCAAACCGACCTTGATGGTACTTTTAGATTTAGTAATATCAAGCTCGGTAAGTACTCGCTTTCGGCTTCGATGATTGGCTACAATACTGTTAATCTGCCCAACATCGAAATCGGCAGTGCCAAAGAAGTTGTATTGAATATCGAAATGACCGAAACACCCCAATCGCTCAAAGAAGTCATCGTAAAAGCCGAATTTAGCAAAGAAAAACCCATCAATGATTTGGTGATGGTAAGCGGACGCCAGTTTAGTGTGCAAGAGAGTAATCGTTATGCAGGCGGCTACGGCGATGCCGCTCGAATGGCGATGAGTTTTGCGGGTGTAACATCGGCAGGTAACGACCAAAACAATGAAATTGTGATTAGGGGTAATTCGCCCAAAGGACTCTTGTGGCGGCTTGAGGGTGTCGAGATTCCGAATCCTAATCATTTTGCCGATGGTGAAGGCTCAACAAGTGGCATTATTAGCATGATAAACAGTGCTTCGTTGGCAAATTCAGATTTTTTGACGGGGGCATTTCCTGCTGAGTATGGCAATGCCATGTCGGGGGTTTTTGATTTACGACTTCGGAAAGGAAACGACCAAAAACATGAGCAAACCATTCAGATTGGAGTTATCGGGTTGGAGGCATCCACCGAAGGACCAATCAACAAAAAGGGGGCTTCGTATCGGCTGAATGCTCGGTATTCGACACTGGATGTACTTTTCAAAACGGGTCTGGTAAATATCGAAACTGGAGGTTTTGAGCCAGAATACCGAGATATGAATTTTAGTATCAATGTGCCAACCAAAAAAGCTGGGACATTTGTATTATTTGGGGTTGGAGGCAAAAGTTTTGCATCAGACCAAGACCAAAATAGTATTGACCGAGAAGATAATGGAATGGGCGTTGTGGGTTTAAGTCATAAGGTTTCGGTCAATAGCAAGGGCTATTTTTATTCGGTTTTGGCAGTTTCGAGAGAGTTCTCAATCCAGAAATCGCAAGACCTTATCAATCAGAAATTTACAGATACTTACATCGGCGATTACAAACAGACAAATATTCGGTTTTCGAGCTATTATAACCACAAGTTTAACAATCGGAGTAGCTTACGTATCGGTCTGATTGCGAGCCAGTTAGGTTATTATTTTAATGATAATCGGTACGACAATACTCGGCGGATTTTGGTGAATTTCCTGAATGAAGACGATAAGACCTATTTTATTCAAAACTATGCCCAATGGAAGTATAATTTCGGAACTAAACTAAGCCTAACGGCAGGGGTTCACTACAATAATTTTAGGCTGAATAATAACCAAACCGTCGAGCCAAGAGCTGGTATCAGGTGGCAGTTTGCTCAAAATCAAGCATTGAGTGCAGGTTTTGGGTTTCATAGCCGATTGGAGCCGACTTCGATGTATTTGTTCAAAAGAAGACAAGGACAAAATTTTGTTCAGCCCAACCGAAATCTCGGCATGACTCGTGCCAAGCACTTTGTGGTGGGTTATGATAGGAGTTTTGGGCAAAACATTCGCCTAAAAATCGAAGGGTATTATCAATGGCTTTACGATGTTCCCGTTGATTCAAATCGAACAAGCATTTTTACGATGCTCAATTCGTCGGGTGGATTGACGAATACGGTTTTGAGAAACGATGGTTTTGGCGAAAACCAAGGGCTTGAATTGACGCTGGAAAAGTATTTCTCGAACAATTATTACTTCATGGCAACGGGTTCGTTGTTTAAATCTCGCTACCGAGCCAAAGACGGAAAGTGGCGAAATACAGTTTTTGACAACGGTTTTGCAATGAATTTGCTCGGCGGAAAAGATTTTGCGGTTGGCAAAAGTAGGGTTCATTGGTTGGTTTTGAATGGCCGATTGATGTGGCGAGGTGGCAATAAGTTTATTCCGATAAATTTGGCGGAATCGCTCAAACGAAACAGCACCGTTCAAGACGTTTCGAGGGCATACGAAGCCCAGCTACCCGACTATTGGCGAATAGATTTGGGAATCGGCTACCGAATCAATAAAAAACGAGCTACTTGGACCCTCAGCGGAGATTTTCAGAATGTAACAAACCGCCAAAATATCATCAGAGAATTTTACAGTAGTACACTCCGAAGAATCGCTTACAGCTACGCCCTACCGATTATCCCGATTTTTTTAATTATCATTTATACAGCCTCCTGCTTATTAACCATTGATTTTCAGGGCTTTCTGTTTTTTATATAAAGTTTTTTTCTAATTTGCAGTAATTACATAACCAGGCCTATTCGTGAAAACTACTGCATTAAATCATCTTCAACAAAAAACTCAAGGCTCAAAAGATTGTTGTCTGATTAGTTTCACTTTACTTTTTTTATTTATTTTATCATTTAATCTCAAAGCCCAAATTCCCACCAATCAAGAGCTTCAATCTTTACCGATAGATACTATCTTGGTCAAATTAGATGATGCCACTTCTAAAATGACCGAAAAAAATGAACTGCAAGTCAAACAAGCATTACTGACAACTTTATCAAGGGCTAAAAGCAGTAATAATCAACTAAATATTGCCAAAGTATATCAGGGGATGGCAGATTGGCATTATTACAGCGTCAATTCTGAAAAAATAGACTCCATTTACTATTATGACAATCTTGCTTTAGCGATGCTACTCAAGACCCAAGAAAAAGAGCTTATCTGCCGTGCTTACCGTTCGGTAGGAATGGATTTAGAAGATATGCAAAAGCACGTCGAAGCCGAAGTAATGTATTTTAAAGGGCTAAAAGTGGCTCAATCTATTGGATTTCAGAGCGGCATAAATTCTATTCATTCTTCGATGAGTCTCCTGTATTCTAATACCAAAGATTATGAATCAGCCTTGAAATACGCTAAAATGGTGGTAGAAGCCTACGAAAAAGAAGAAAACTATCATCCGTTGATTAGGGCAATGGCAAATCTTAACAACATTTACTTAGAGTTGAATCAGCCCGAAAAAAGTTTAGTAATCATCAACAAGGCATTAACCCTTATTTCAAAACTACCCCAAGAAAGACAAGCCTCCGAAACAATTAATATACGCTCGTGGCGTGGCAAAACATACATGGCTTTGAAAAGATATGACGAAGCCCTCTCAGATTTTATGTTTTCTTGGAAAGGTATGCAAGAAAAATACGGTGCTGAAAAAGCCAACGGCTGGAAAGGACACATTGGAGGGGTTTATCATTTGCAGGGAAAACACGCAGAGGCGATTCCTTATCTGAGAGATTACATTACCCATACTTTAAGCAAAAAGGTTACAAATCCCGAAGACCTCAAAGAACAATGTTTATGGTTGGCGGAGTCTTATAAAGTACTTGGTAAGGTAGATTCGGCATACAATTATTTGACAATCGGTAAAGATGTAGAAATCAATGCTTTACAGGAAGAAACCAAGTCGTTGAGAAACGAGCTTCGTGTCAAATACGAAACCGAACAAAAAGACCAGACGATTGCTTCGCAATCGGAGAAAATTGAACAACAAAACAAGATTCAGACACTGAGTTATGTCATTGGCGGTTTATTGATTCTGATTTTGGGTGGATTGTTTTATACGTATCGCAACAATAAAAAGAAGAATCTTCAACTTCAAGCCTTAAATACGAGTCTTGAAACTACGAATATGCTACTCGACAAACGAAACGCCGAGAACGAATTGCTTTTAAAAGAAATCCATCACCGAGTAAAAAACAATTTAGAGGTGGTGTCGAGTTTATTGGCTCTACAATCGGCCAAAATCGATGACCCCTCGGGTACAAAGTATGGGTATTTTGCACCAAAAACTTTATCAAAGCGAACATTTGGCGTTTATTGAAATGAAAAATTACTTCAAGAATCTCTGCGAAAACATACTGGATTCTTATAACGAAACCGAACGAATAGCTGTCGATATTGATATGAAAGAGGTCGAATTAGATGTAGATACGGCCGTACCAGTTGGATTGATTGTGAACGAATTGATTACCAACTCTTTGAAGTATGCTTTTCCTGATAGTAAAAAAGGAGAAATAAAATTGAGCTTAGAAAATGTAGATAACGACCATCTAAGTCTAACAATTAGCGATAACGGTGTCGGGAAAGGCTTAGAAACAAAAGCCAAAGGAACTGGTTTCGGAACTCAATTAGTAGGGCTACTTGCTCGACAAATTGATGGTAAGTTGGAAGAAAAAAATGAAAATGGAATGGTTATTTCTATTAATTTTAAACGACAGAAAGCTGCTTAGCAATGCAAATTCCCCTAAAAATACTGATTGTTGAAGATGAAATGATTATTGCGGCCAATTTGGCCATGCAATTAGAGAATATTGGTTACGAAATAACCGGAATCATTCCACGGGGCGAAGATGCCATTAAGGCAATTAAAACCGACAAACCCGACTTGGTTTTGATGGATATTAATCTAAAAGGCGAACTGGACGGAATAGAAACCGCTACTCAAATGCAAATGGATGGCTCGATTCCGATAATTTATCTGACAGCCAACACCGACGAAGCTCATTTTACCCGAGCGAAGGCCACAAACCCTTATGCTTTTTTGTCAAAACCTTTCAAGAAATTAGACTTAAAACACGCCATCGAGCTGGCAGGTGAAAAAATCCTTGCCGAAAAAAACGAACCCCAATCCAACGTAGAAAAATTTGTTTTGGACGACCGCATTTTTGTTCGCCACAACGAAGTGATGGTCAAAATCATTATAGAAGATATATACTACCTCGAAGCCGACCGCAATTATTGTCAGGTTTACACTAAAAACAATAATTATTTATTGGTTAATACGCTAAAAAACATGGAGGATAAATTGCCTCCTCAGCAATTTCAACGCATTCATCGCTCCTACATCGTCAATGTCAAACACATCAACGAAATTGCTCAAAATCATATTACGGTCGAAAAAACAATTCTACCTCTCAGCAAAGAACTGAGAAAAGATTTACTGAACAGACTCAATATGATTTGAATTATTTTTAATTCGGTAAGAAATTACTATCCTTCGGACACTTTTCAATAGTCTTCATCCTTGATTGGTTTTTGAAAGCCAATTTTCTGCTCTCTTTTGCATCAAGGTTTTCAACTAAATGAAAATCTAAAACCTATCCTCAGATGCAAAAAATCTTGACAATTATACATCTTAAAGGATGCTCAACACAGCAATACGATAGCTTTTCGATGCTAAAAACCGATGCCACGAAGCATTTACTCAATGAACGTTTGCATCATTTTGTCTCCATCGGCGATGAAGAAATCTTGATTGCCGATGTCTGGAAATCGACTGCTGTATTCAGCCAATATATTGATATTCTGATGCCTTTGGCTTTGGCCAATGGCTTTACGCCAAAAGCTGAAATCAATACCCTTTATCAAGAACTTTCTTAGAAAAAATCAACTTAATCAGCCATGAAAAAAATCATTTACCTTATAATAATCACCCTCACATTTCAACACCTACAAGCCCAAAGACCGCCTACGAGCGGGCCTATTGGCACAACCGTTACTATCACAGGTACGGGTTTTAATGCTACGCCTGCTCAAAATGTGGTCTATTTTGGTTCAACCAAAGCTACTGTATCGGCAGCTACAACAACAAGCATAACCACCACCGTACCCGTGGGTGCTACTTATCAGCCTATTACGGTACTTAATTTGTCGAATGGTCTGACTGGAAGCAGCCTTAAACCATTTCAAGTAACTTTTTCGGGTGGTAGTATTTCAAGCAGTACTTTTGCCACAAAAGTCGATTTTGCCGCTTCTACCGAAGCATTGAATATGGCAATGGGTGATTTGGATGGCGATGGTAAGTCAGATTTGGTAACCGTTAATTTCAGTGCTAACACGATTTCTATTCTGCGAAACACTTGCACAAGTGGCAACATTTCTTTTGCTGCCAAAATAGATATTGCTACCAATACTAATCCAAGAGGAATTGCCATTGGCGATATTGACGGCGATGGTAAACCTGAGGTAGTTGTTACCAATTTCAATAGCAATAATGTTTCGGTTTACCGTAATACTTCTTCGAGCGGTAGCATTAGCTTTGCCACTAAAATAGATTATGCTACGGGTACAGGCCCTCGTTCGGTCAATATTGCTGATTTTGATGGCAATGGCCTGCAAGACTTAGCCATTGCACATGCTGGTAACGTGATGTCGGTTTTACGGAATACTTCATCTACAGGTTCTATTTCGTTTCAAGCCAAAGTAGATTTTGCTTTGACGGCAGGCAATAGCTCCACTTATGTAAGTAGTTGTGATTTTGATGGGGATGGGAAGCTGGATATTGCTGTGAATAACAATGGACTTAGTACGATTTCGGTTTTCAGAAATACGTCAACTTCCGGAATTATCAATGCCAGTTCATTTGCTGCTAAGGTTGATTTCGGCACAGGTGCGGGGCCTTTTGGTTTTAGTATTGGCGATTTTGATGGCGATACTAAACCAGATTTAGCCGTTGCCAATTTCACAGGAAATTCTAT
>JALOLV010000451.1 GCA_025455785.1 Spirosomataceae bacterium
TAAAAAGAATCGCTGATTACACTGATTGGTTTATGATTTTATTGATTAATTAATTCTTGATTTCATTGATTTTAATCACAAAATCGGCGTAATCAGTAATCAAATCAATGCAATCAGCGATAAATATCAGTATAATCAGTAATAACAATCAATGTAATCAGCGATAAGTATCAGTGTAACCAGTAATAACAATCAACGTAATCAGCAATAAATTAAGTGATAAAAATAGGAACTCGTGGTAGTAAACTTGCTCTTTGGCAAGCGTATTATGTAGAAGAAAAATTAAAGGTACAGGGTGCTGAAACCGAAATCGTAATCATTGAAACCAAAGGTGATAAGATTTTGGATAGGGCTTTGTCGAAAATCGGTAGCAAGGGGGTTTTTACCGAAGTCGGAGCTGGATGCTGATTTTGAGATTATCGCATTTACGGAGCGTGAACAAGTAAATGATGTATTGGTCAGTTATAAAAAAGGACTCTCGCTCAATAGCGGCGAAGACTTTGTTGTAGGTACTTCTTCAACTCGTCGGGTGGCTATGCTGAAGGCTTATTATCCACACATCAAAGTTGTGGATATGCGTGGGAATCTACAAACTCGACTCCGAAAACTCGAAGAAGGACAGTGCGATGCTTTACTTTTGGCATACGCCGGTGTTCATCGTATGGAGTACGATGATTTGATTGTCGAGCATTTAGACTTGGATAAATTTACACCAGCCGTCGGGCAGGGTAGCGTAGCTATTGAGTCGGTGGTGAGTTTAGATTCCGCTAAAAAAGCATTGATTCGTAAAGCTCTCAACGATGACAAAACCGAAGAATGTTTACTCGCCGAAAGGGCATTTTTGAAAAAATTACAAGGCGGGTGTTCAATTCCAGTATTCGGGAATTGTATCAATACACCAGAAGGACTCAAAATAACGGGTGGAATCATTAGTCTGGACGGACAAAGAATTATTCGTCAGGTAATCGAAGCCCCAACCAGCCGAGCCAATGCTTTAGGCCAAGAACTTGCCGAGAAGATTTTGGAATTGGGTGGTGATGAGATTTTGAAAGAAATCAGAGCAAATATCTGATTTCTTTCAAAGCCAAAACTCACGCAAATATCACCATTTAATCATCACTTTCGCTCCGCCTTTGGCGATAGACTCATAAATAGCAGCCATGATTTTCATGTCTTTGAGGCCTTCTTCGCCATCACAATTTGGGTGCGGCGTACCATTCAGAAAACAATCAGCCATACCTTCGAGCTGGTATTTTTGGTGAGTAACCACTGGCTGATTGACCTCGCCTTTATTGGTTCGTGCTTTTAATGGGCCATAGCCAAACGCTGGCGAAAGCTCAAATGTATCTTTATCGCCAGCCACATAGAGCCTATCAAAGTTATTAAAATTGTAGGTTGTAGCACAATTGGCAATTACTCCACTCGGAAAACCCATCTGCCACGTAATCGTCTCATCTACTTCTTTAAACTTCACATTATCGGTCTTCAACTCTTGGGCTGTTACCCAAATCGGTTCTTCGCCAGTTGCGTATCTGGCTCCGTTGATGCAATAAACGCCTACGTCGTACATGGCTCCGCCGCCCGCTTCTTTTTTCTTCAAACGCCACTGTGTAGGGTCACCGATTTTGAAGCCCATCGTGGCATTGACAAATAGTATTCTGCCCAACTCGCCCGATGTACGCATACGTATCAATTCTTTTGTAAATGGCTCAAAATGAAGGCGATAACCGATAAACAACTTAACATTATTGGCTTTGCAAGCGGCTATCATCTCTTGGGCTTCTTTGACATTGACAGCCATTGGTTTTTCGCAAATGACGTGTTTGCCAGCTTTGGCAACGGCTATCGTATGCGGGTGATGTGAAGCGTTGTTTGAGGTAACGTAAACAACATCAATATTGGGGTTATTCTTTAGTTTATCAAAATCATTGTACGAATAACAATTCTCTCTCGCAACACCGTATTTATTGACCCAAGTATCAATTTTGGACGGTGTACCGGTGATTACACCCACAACTTTTACGTTTGGACTGTCTTTGATGGCATCGGCACAGCGTTGGGCATAGCTACCCAAACCACAAAAGGCGATTCGGAGTTGCTTGTCGGCGGGTAAGTTGATTTGCTCCGAAACGGTATTCATCATTGGCAAAATCGCCGCCGATGCTGTCATTTTTTTGAGGAATTCTCTACGTGAGTTCATAGTTTTTTGTAAATGATTGAATAGAATGAATTAAAGATTTATGATATACTTATTCAAACCAAAGACCATTTAATGTATAATCTGAGCCTTCAAGACACCAAAAATCACCTTTGATATAGCGGTTTTTGAGGTCGAGATTACTAATTTGATACATTTCTATATCGGTCAATTCAATATCAGCAGCGGCAAGATTCTCTTTTAGGCGGCTCTCGCTTACGGTTTTCGGAATAGTGCTGATGCCATAATTTACGCCCCAAGCCAATATCACTTGTGCCATCGAAACACCTTTGCTTTCGGCGATTTTTCGGATGGTTTCGTTTTCAAAAAGCAATGGGTCGCCTGCAACCTTACGACTTGCTGGGCGGTCTAAAGACCCCAAAGGCGAAAAGGCCGTCAGGATGATTCCGTGCTTATCGGTGTATTCTTTCATGGCTTTTTGTTGCAGATACGGGTGCAGTTCTACCTGATTTACTTCGGGTTTTACGCCCGTAGCATCCCAGATTTGTTGCATTTTAGGCGGATTGAAATTCGACACGCCGATGTGCTTTGCCAAACCCGATTCTTTTATCGAAATCATCCCTTCCCACGTTTCGGTAAGTGGTGTTGTTTTCAAACTAACCAAGTCTTGGCCCGTTTCAGGAAACGCCTTATCATCAACGATTACGATTGGCCAATGTATCAGGTACAAATCAAGATAACCGATTTGGAGGTCATTTAGGGTAATATCAAACGCTGGGCGAGCTTGTTCTCTGCGGTGGCGGTTGTTCCAGAGTTTTGAGGTTACGAAAAGTTCTTCACGCTGCACATC
>JALOLV010000452.1 GCA_025455785.1 Spirosomataceae bacterium
GTTTCGGGTACAGATGGTATCATCAGAGTTGACCACTTTTTGCGTACTGGTTTTGAGATGTTTACGGCGGCATCGGAGAATAATTATGTGGCCGAAAAATCCGAATCGGCTTCGGGATGGTTATTTCCAGTTGGCGATGAAGTTAATTCACTGGGTTACACGCACATGTTTACCGATATGTTTGATGCCCTCGAAAACAAAGATACTCCGATGGAGACCTTTTACGATGGTTATATTGTGAATGCCATCATTGATGCGTGCTACAAATCGGCAAAATCTAAAAAATGGGAGCCAGTTATCATCAAAGATTGGCGTGGACGAACTGATGTCAGTGAGCCTTCGCCGTTTGTAGATTACGATGCCGAACACTGGTTTATTAAAGATGAATTGCTCCCAGATGGCCGCAAAAAATTGATTTTAAAAGAAAAATCTACAAAAAATATTATTCAGAAAATTGTTTAACTCTTCTAATAGGATAGGGTTTGCAGACCCTATCCTATTTATTAATCCAAATTATATACGCTCAATTCTTCTGCTTGAGCCAATCGGAATCGAAAAACCGAGCGATGCACCAAACGTACGATTGCGTACTGGCAAAGCAATGACTGGCGTATCTAAAACCCTCGAAAAACCGTGTTGGTAACGTCCTTCAAGGAACATTTTAGCATTCCCAATTGGAATCTCAACTCCTGCTCCGCCAATTCCACTAACTTCAAATTGGTTAAAAAAACCAGTACCAACATCGCTCCTAATGGGCAAAATCTGTAGAACCCTTACCACCACACCCGCATCGGCCATGTAGCCAACGGCTGGGCCAAATACAAAATAAGAACGCACACCGTTTTCTTCGGCTCCCATTTTAATTTTGGCTAATACGGGTACTTCGATATAGTTTGTTTTGAGAGCCGCCCTCGCTCCTATTTTCAAATCTACACCCAGAAATTCTCCACCCGCATCAATTCCTTCTTTGAGCAAAAAACCTTTTTGTGTAAACGCCAATTCGGGTTGAATAGAGAAATTTTTACTTACTGGCAATTCTAAAAACAAAGCACCGCTCGGAGCTGGCATAAATCTAAATTGAGGAATAATATTTTCTACCAACTCAAATTCGGTCATTTTCGACCAATTTGCCCCTGCACGAAACCCAAATTGCACATTTTGGGCAAAAGCGATATTCACAAAACATAACAAAGCGATGATTTTTGATGTAGTTTTCATCTGTACGATTAAATTAAGGTGTAAAAAACTGTTAGTTTTGTAAATATTTCTCTCTTATACGCTAAATCGTTTGGTTCTGAAATCAAGATGATATTTAGACTTCCTCGGTTGCGGCACGTATGTTAATGACTTGTTAATGAATTTTCCAGAAGCATTTACTCAGCAAATAAAAACTCGACTTGGCGACCAGTACCAAGCATTTATTGATAGTCTTCAGACCGAATCTCCGACCAGTATTCGGTTAAATCCGTTCAAAAAATCCTCTACTCCTACTGGCGAAGCTATTCCGTGGCATTCGGAGGGTTATTATTTATCCGAGCGTCCTGTTTTTACACTCGACCCAGCTTTTCATGCGGGAGCGTATTATGTACAAGAAGCCTCATCAATGTTTGTAGCCGAGGCTGTCAAGCAAACCGTAAATCTCTCAAAACCGCTAAAAGTACTTGATTTATGTGCCGCTCCGGGCGGAAAAACAACGCTTTTAGCTTCTTTGCTCAATCAAAATAGCCTTTTGGTAGCCAATGAAGTCATCAAGAGCCGAGTCGGGATTTTGAAAGAAAACCTGGAAAAATGGGGATTCTCTAATTACATCGTTGCCAACCACGACCCCGAAGAAATGGTCGAACTCGAAGGTTTTTTTGATGTTGTTTTGGTAGATGCTCCATGCTCAGGCGAAGGACTTTTCAGAAAAGACCCCAAAGCCATGAATGAGTGGTCGGAGAATAGTGTGAATATCTGCTCGGCTCGCCAAAAACGAATTTTACAAGCCGCCGCAATGCTCGTTGCTCCCAAAGGAATTCTGATTTATTCGACTTGTACCTACAACGAAAAAGAAAACCAACAAAATACTCAATGGCTCACCCAAGTAGCTGATTTTGAAGAGATTAAATTAAATATCCCGTCCGATTGGAACATTGACGATAGTCGAAATGGCTATCAGTTTTTTCCGCATCGAGTCAAAGGCGAAGGCTTCTTTTTGTCGGTTTTCAAAAAGAAATTCGGAGACGATAATTACATTCAGGCAAAAGTAAAACTCAATCGTTTGAGAAATCGGGAAACCGCCTTACTCGAACCATTCATCGAAAACATCGAAGATTTTGATTTTTTCTTAAAGCCAGACTCTTCGATTGTTGCCATTCCAAACGAGCTTGCTGCCGAATACGGAACTGTCATGCGAGCATTAGACCGCCGTTCGTCAGGTATCGAAATCGGGACAATCAAAGGCACTGATTTTGTGCCGACACATGCTTTAGCATTGAGCAGTATCATAAAGAAAGATTTACCAGCAATCGAACTTTTAAAAGAAGACGCTTTGAAGTTTCTGAAAAGAGAGAATTTTGAGGCTGATTTAGCTCAATCGGGCTGGGTTCTGGTTCGATATGAAGGTCTAAACTTAGGATGGATTAAAGTTATTGGCGATAGAATCAATAATTACCTACCCAAAGAATGGCGAATCAGAATGGATATTGAATAGAAAAACGTTTATACCATTAAAACAAATACAAAATTATGAAAACAGCACTCGTAGTCGGAGCCACTGGTTTGGTTGGTAATTTACTGACTAACTGCAAAAATAGTTGCCGACGATATTTTTTGTTGCCTCGGCACAACAATGGCAAAGGCTGGCTCAAAGCAGGCTTTTTACAAGGTCGATTTTACATATCCCTACGAAGTTGCCAAAATTGCCCTAAAAAATGGTGCAAAACAGTACGCCATCGTGACGGCAATGGGAGCAGACCAAAAGTCTTTGTTTTACTACAACCGTGTCAAGGGCGATATCGAAACGGCATTGACCGAATTAAAATACCCAAATCTGATGATTTTTAGACCTTCGATGATTTTGGGCGAACGCCAAGAACACCGCGGTGGCGAATCTTTCGGAAAAGTCGTAATGGGTTTATTTGACTTTATGACTCCCAAAAAATACAAAGGTATTGAGGCCGACAAAATCGCCAATTGTATGATTCAGAAATCACAAGCGAATCTCAGCGGAAAGCATATTTTTGAGTCTGATATCCTACAAGATTTTTGAAACCAAAATTTCTATAATTTATAACACCATTTTCAAATGACACCAGAAGAGAATTTTGCT
>JALOLV010000453.1 GCA_025455785.1 Spirosomataceae bacterium
AGAATCAATGATGCGGTAAAATTGGCTGTTCAACTTTCTAAAAAATAAGTACCATGGAAAAAAGAAGAGATTTTTTGAAAAAAGCGTTTCTGGGTACTGGTGGATTAGTTCTCGGATTCGGTTCTATCACCGAGGCTTCATCGCAAATTGCAAACCTTACCACTGCCGAAGAAGCCTCGTTATTCAATGCCTATCTTACCATCAATCCTACGGGTAAGATTACCATTTTTTCTCCTAATCCAGAGATTGGACAAGGTATCAAAACGGCTTTCTCGGTAATCGTAGCCGAAGAATTAGACGTAAATGTAACCGATGTAGAAGTGCTACAAGCAGCCCTCGATACCAAGCGTTTTGACCGCCAATTGACGGGTGGTAGTGGGGCTATCAAGCACTCGTGGGAGCGTCTGCGTAAGGCAGGAGCATCGGCACGTTATGCTTTGGTAGAAGCTGCCGCAGCCAAGTGGAATGTTGCATCGACAACGCTAAAAACCCAAAACGGAAAAGTAATCGGAGCAAACGGACAGTCGGCCACTTATGGCGAGTTAGCCTCTGATGCTTCAAAAATCAAGATTCCAGAAAAAGTACAACTCAAACCAAATAATACATTTACCCAAATCGGCAAAACTACGATTAGCGTAGATAACAATGATGTGTTGTTGGGCAGGCCAGTTTACGGAATAGACTACAAAGAAGAAGGAATGGTTTATGCTCAAATCGTTCGTCCGCCAGCATTTGGTCAAAAACTCAAAGGTTTTGATGCAACCGAAGCCAAAAAAATTGATGGAATCATCGACGTGGTTTCGTTTAAAGACAAAGTAGCGATTGTGGGTAAATCTAATTGGCCAATCATGAAAGCCCGCAAAGTGTTAAAAATTGATTGGGCTACCGATAAAAAACTCGAAAGCGACAAAATGCACAATGAGCTTTTTGAGGATATCATGAAAAACGGCAAATTTGATGTGAAACGCAAGGATGGCGATGTAGAAACGGCATTCAAAGAAGCACATCAGGTTATTGAAGCAACTTATCAGTGTCCGTTTTTGCCTCATAGCCCAATGGAACCGATGAATTTCTTTGCCGATGCAAGTGTGCCGGGCAAAGTTCGTTTGGTGGGTCCAACCCAAACACCACAAGCGGCTCAGGGCCAAGTTGCGAGATTACTGAATACTTCGCCCGAAAACGTAACGGTCGAATTAACCAAAATGGGTGGAGGTTTTGGTAGAAGATTGAATAACGACTACGCTCTCGAAGCTGCCGAATTATCTTCAATTATCAAAAAACCAGTAAAACTCAATTGGACTCGTGAAGACGACATGACTGCGGGTATTTATCGCCCTGCGGTAAGGTATAAATTTAGAGCTGCCCTCGACAAAAACGGCAACATGACGGCTTTTGCTCTCAGAGGGGTTGGTTTAAACGCTGGCAACTGTACGAGAGAGAATAACTTTCCGGTCGGTGCGGTCGAAAACGTTTTGGTAGAATCTCACGAGTACAAATCAGATATCACAACAGGCCCATGGAGGGCCCCAATCACCAATTTCTTGGCTTACGCCGAGCAGTCATTCCTCGACGAAGTTGCTGCCAAAGCAGGCAAAGACCCAGTGCAGTTCCGTTTGGATTTGCTCAAAAAAGTAAAAGAAAAACCAGTTGGCAATATCACTTACGAGCCAGACAGATTTGAGGAGGTTATAAAAGTTGCTGCCGAAAGAGCCAAGTGGGGCAAAGCCAAAAAAGGTGTTCATCAGGGATTCAGCGTTTATTTCTCGCACAATTCGTATGTTGCTCAGGTAGCAGATGTAGTGATGGAGAAAGGCAAACCAGTCTTGAAAAAAGTCTATGCCGTAACCGATTGCGGAATCGTGATAAATCAAAGTGGAGCCAGAAATCAAATCTACGGTGCAATCGTCGATGGTTTGGGCCATGCGATGTACGGCAAATTATCATTTGAGAATGGCCAGCCTCAACAAGCTAATTTTAATAATTATCGTTTGATTCGATTCAACGAAATTCCAGAAATTGATGCTTATTTCATTGATAATGGCAAAGAACCAACTGGTTTGGGCGAGCCAGCCCTTCCGCCAACGGGGGGTGCTTTGGCAAATGCCTACGCCAAAGCAACCAAAAAACGTATGTATCAGCAACCATTTGCCGAATATACGCCAGAAGTTGCTGAAATTCTTTAATGAGCCAGAATTTTGATATATTACAGAGAGGGAGCGTTTGCTCCCTTTTTTATTATGACTATCCGTAAGATTTCCTTAAATTTGATGCAATAAAATAAGGACGATTATCCTAAAAAATAGCGTATTTGTTGATAAAAC
This sequence comes from Spirosomataceae bacterium, assembly GCA_025455785.1. Taxonomy (GTDB): domain Bacteria; phylum Bacteroidota; class Bacteroidia; order Cytophagales; family Spirosomataceae; genus JALOLV01. Next base: position 2,322 of record JALOLV010000453.1, read on the forward strand.
AAGAAAAAATTGTATTTTTGCCACAATCCTTTTTACTTTAACTGACACTGACAAGCAGATATGATTTCGAAGAAAGCTAAATATGCACTGAAAGCTCTCAAAGTTCTCGCCGAAAAATATGAATCCAAACAACCTGTTTTGATTGCCGAAATCGCCGAAAAAGAAAATATCCCTAAAAAATTCTTCAATAACGGAATCTTACACAGTCAGAAAGGCAAAGGAGGAGGATACCAGCTACGCATTGCACCCGACCAAGTACCGATTTCAAAAGTTATCAGAGCCATTGACGGGCCAATCGCCCCGATGCTTTGCGTTTCGCTACATTTTTACGGTAAATGCGATGATTGTGCCGATGAAGTAACCTGCCGAATCAGACCAATCATGGAGAAAATCAGAGATGCTAATTTGGCTGTTTATGAGCATACTACATTGCAAAACTTGATAGATTGATTTGTAGATGCGTGCAGCAGCACGCCCTACAGAGAAGCCACTAATTCCTTGATAATCAATGTCATCGAAGGTTCGGCTTTAAATGCTGCTGCCAAAATCTTGTTTATGTCTGCTACTTTTATGTCTGCTACTTTAAGGGTCTCAGGGATACACATATCCGTAATGACCGAAATCCCAAAAACAGGAATTCCCATTTGTCGAGCCACAATCACCTCGGGTACGGTGCTCATCCCGACAGCATCTGCCCCAACCATTCGTAGCAAACGATACTCGGCTTTGGTTTCGAGTTGAGGCCCCGAAACACTCACATAAACGCCTTTTTGTATTGTCGAAATCCCATTTTTTTGTGCAATCTCAATGGCTTTTTCAATCACCACTTGGTCATAAGGCTCGCTCATATCCGGAAACCTATCGCCCATGATATTGCCCCCAACCAACGGATTTTCGGGCAAAAACAAAGCGATGTGGTCTTCGATAATCATCAAATCGCTTTCTTTGAAGTCGGGATTCATCCCGCCCGCTGCGTTTGAAACAAATAATCGCTCGATTCCGAGCAATTTCATTACCCTAACCGGAAACGTAACTTGCTGCATCGAGTAGCCCTCATAATAATGAAAACGTCCCTGCATACAGACTACATTTTTGCCACCCAATTTGCCAAAGAGTAATTTGCCCGTGTGAAACTCAACCGTAGCAATCGGAAAATGTGGAATCTCGTCGTAAGGAATTGTGTATTCAATCTCTATCTCAGTTGTCAATTTGCCGAGTCCTGTACCCAGAATTATCCCAAATTGTGGTTTAAAATCGCCAATTTTCGATAAGATATAATCTGTTGCTTCGTGAATGTTATTCATTGATAAACTCTTTTATGCTCAAAAAAATATTTTTGTTTATTGATTACTATGGCGTTGAATATCAGTTAGTTATGGATTCTGATTAGGTGCTTGCCTTACGCTCCAACCGTCCATTCAAAACTAAAAACCTGCTCAATATCTGGGTGTAAGCTCAACGCTACCGGACACGTATGAGCGGCTCTTTCGTATTTGGCTTTTAGCTCGTCCGATATTTCGGTGGGCGTTTTCATTTTGAAGGCTACCTCAACTCTTTCGATACGTCTTGGTGGCTCGGCCGACATGATTTTAGTAACCGAAATCTCCGAACCGCTCAAATCTACTTCATCTCTACGGGCTACGATTCCGACTATGGTCATGGCACAACTACCCAACGAAGTCGCTGCCAAATCGGTTGGCGAAAAAGCCTCTCCTCGACCGTTGTTGTCGAGCGGAGCATCGGTAATGATTTGTTCACCAGATTGTAAATGAGTTGCTGAGGTTCGGAGGTCTCCGAGATAAATGATTTTTGATGTAGGCATATTTTCTTTGATATGATTTAATTCACGAATTACGATTGTTTTTTGCTCAAATACAACACATAAAGTCCAAAAGGCGTCTATAAATTATAGCAATCAAGATTTGTGAACACTTAGACTGATTATTTTGTTAGAATCATTGCAGTCATATCATAAGAATTGCTAAATTTCGTTTGAGAATAGTCAACTTTACTTTTTTGAGCTAAATGAAATTAAAAATCATTCATATACTGGGTGTCGTCTTACTGCTCGCAAACCTAAGCAGCTATGCACAGCGTAAATCTAAAAAAGACGAATCGGAGAAAGAATTCGAGAAGTTTAAAATGTTTGCGTATGGGGTCACGACCAACACCAACTCGGGTTTGTTAGGGGGCTTTGTCGTGCGACATTCGCAGGCGGTTGGTAGATACAAAACCCTACCAGCACACCGTTATTTGGCACTCGAAGCCGTGAATATCAAACACCCCAAGGAGAGAGTAGAGGGGTCATTGATTGGTCGTCTGATATTTGGCAAAGAAAATTACTTGTTTTCGGTACGCCCTCAGTATGGTCGCGAGATAATATTCTTCAAAAAATACGGCGAAGAAGGTATCGGAATCAGTGCAATTATTGCCGCCGGCCCTTCGATTGGACTCGAAAAACCGTACTTTATCAAATATGACCGTGGCGGACGCTCAGGCCCAGCAACCGAGGCATACAGCCCTACGATTCATACCGATATTAACCGTATTCAAGGTGCAGCCAATATCTGGACTGGTATCGGTAAATCTAAGATTATCCCGGGCGGACACATAAAACTGGCCGCTAATATTGATATGAATACTTTTGGCGACAATATAACAGGTTTTGAGATTGGATTCACGGCCGAAGTATTCTCTCGCAGACCCGAAATTATGGCTTTTGCAACAAACCAGCAGGTTTTTACTTCTGGATTTGTAACTTTGTATTTTGGAAATAAAAAATAACACACGCTCCGCTGTCATTGATAGTCATTTATTTTGTGTCATTCAGTCGCGAATGACTACCAAATGACAATCGCGTGTCAATATAATCATGATAGAATTACCAGTAGTAACACCAAAAGAGCAACGAGCTCGCCGCCCAGATTGGCTCCGTGTCAAACTTCCTATCGGCGAAAACTACCGCAAAGTCCGTGAATTAGTAGATACATATAAATTGCATACCATCTGCCAGTCGGGCAATTGCCCAAATATGGGCGAATGTTGGGGCGAAGGCACAGCGACTTTTATGATTTTGGGGAATGTCTGTACCCGTAGCTGTACCTTTTGTGCCGTAGCCACGGGTCGCCCAAATGAATACGATACCGACGAGCCTCGCCGTGTTGCCGAGGCGATTCGGCTAATGCAAGTAAAACACGCCGTGATTACATCGGTCAATCGTGATGAGTTGAAAGACCGTGGAGCCGAGATTTGGTACCAGAC
>JALOLV010000081.1 GCA_025455785.1 Spirosomataceae bacterium
AATAACTTACAGGACGGTTCCCATCCAAAAGGACTTGTCAGTTTACCACGACCTGATTTATTATCAAAAAACATTTCAGCACTATTTAGAGTAAATCCACTTGGTTGAGCACCCAAAGTAATTGTTTGTGTTGGGTCGTCTTCGGCAAATACATTGAAAGTTACAGGTTTATTTTCGAAGGGTGAAACAATGTATTCGAGTGTCGTACTCGAAAGGGACGATGAGACCTTCGGGGGAGTATTGGGTAAACCTTTTACATTTAACAATACTGTATAACTTCTTGTGTTGATAACACCACAACGTACCTCAGTAATTGTAAAATCGACGAAAAGCTGTCCTTTTCTGACTGCTTCACAATTGGGATTGAATGAAACTGGTGCCAAAATTCTTGAAAAACCAGATTTAGGAGTAAAAGTCAAACCAACATCAGCAAAATTAAAACCTCTTCCACGAGCAGATATTGAGATACTATCACCATCTACTTCTGTACCTACCGCATTGAAACTCAAAGATTTTCCATAATCAACGACAACATTGTTGGTCGGTAGGTCTGATGTCAATTCGGGTCGATTATTAACATTTTGTTCTTGTTGAATACGAAGAATAAATCGACGATAAATTGGTACCGGACAACCGTTGTCTTCTATCGCTAATTGAACCTCAATGGGTAAACCATTTCGAGTAACCGCACAATTATCCAAGCAAAATTGTAACTTCAAAGTATCATTTGCGTTTTTGATTGTGTAATCAACTGGTGCATTAAAACTAAGCCTTTTTGCGTCGAAATTTACTGCTTTTGCAGATACTTTAATTTTTTGAGAAATATCTTTATCGGTAAAACTAACCTCAAAACACCTATTATCTTTTTCTTTTAAAGTAACAAGTTGGTTTTGATTATAAAATTTATTGTCGTTGAGGTTTCTTACTTGAATAACTGGAGCATTATTTAATTGGCAACTAATCACTTTTAATTGAAAATCCCTTTTTACTCTACCGAGCCTTTTGCCATTACGGAATTCTTCGACAAAAACAGAGAAAACATACATTCCGATTTTGTCAGTCGTAACCGACAAGATACCAGTATCGAATGTGATATTTAAAGGTAATTCGCCCGGAATCATGCTTGATACGTTGCTTCCATTTGTCCAGTTTACTTCTGGGTACACATCAGCTCCTCTTGGGAATGGCCTTGGATTTCCCTGTCCAGTAAATCCTGCCCAAGGAGTAATCAACGAATAGACCAAGCTATCGTTGTCGGCATCGGTAGCATTAAAGCCCATCTCGAAAGATTGACCAGCACAAATATAATCGGCTACAATTGGTTTGAAAACAGGTGATGAATTTTTGGTTGTAACTGCCGGAAATTCAGTAAAAAAAACCATTCCTGTTCTATTTGGGTTGGTGATATTGCTAATTATTGAATTACGACAACAACGCTCCCAGACGACGTAATAACCTTGCGGGTCGTTATAAACATTGGGCGAGAGCGAAACACTATTGGCATAACTAATTAAGAGTGTTCTTAAATCGCCTTTTTCGCAACCCGGTACTAAATAGTTAATATTGTCGCGGGCAACTCTTTGTAAAACCACATCCCCCATCAGGTTATTGTCTTTACGACGATAAACCGCAACAGTTATCTGAATATCTTCAGCCTCAGGATTTCCATTGTTTTGGTCAAAATATAAATTTAATTGAAAACGATGGGTAAGCGATGGATTTTGTGGGTCTGAAATTAGTTTAACTTCAATTTCTCCTCCAACAATATGCGATGCCACTAAATTTACGGAATAGAAGACTAACAAGAAGAATAAAAATATTTTTCTCATAGAGATTAGGTTTTGAATAGATAGCTAAGTTAGATATTTTTGCAAACTTTTTCTAAAAATAAGGACGTAATATTTAATCAAAAGGTTTGATGAAAAGAAACAAAAGCTACATAATTGAAGAAATTATAGTAGAAAATTTTGCAGCCGAAGGCAAATGCTTGGTAAAAAATAATGGAGAGGTAATTTTTATTGAAGGCAGCAATGTCGCACCGGGCGATAAAGTCAAACTTTTGGTGAATACTCGCAAGAAAAACTACTCAGAGGCAATTGTTTTGGAGTTAATCGAAAAATCTGATTTAAGAATCGAGCCATTTTGTCAGCACTTTGGGGTTTGTGGAGGTTGTAAATGGCAACATATTCCTTATGAAAAACAATTGGAGCTAAAATGGCAACAGGTTTCGGACCAATTGCACCGAATCGGAAAACTCGAATTGCCAGAAATTAAACCTATACTCGGTTCGGCCAAAACTCAATTCTACCGCAATAAATTAGAATTTACATTTTCTAATAGCCGTTGGTTCACCAAAGAAGAAATCGGAGGCGAAGCAAATCTGAACAGAAATGCACTCGGGTTTCATGTTCCAAAAAGATTTGAGAAGGTTCTGCCAATCGAAAAATGTTATTTACAAGACTTTTCAAACGAAATTCGAAATTTAGTCAGAGACTATGCCAATCAAAATAAACTAAATTATTATGACCACGTTGCTCATGAGGGTTTTTTACGGGGGTTGATGATTCGAACTACAACCAAAGGTGATATTATGGTAATGATGCAATTTGCACAAAAGAACTTTGAGGAGATTCATAAAATAATGGATTTGCTTAAAAATTCATTTCCAAATATTACTTCGCTAAATTATATCATCAATCAAAAAAGAAATGATACATTCTTCGATTTAGATATTGTTACATATCATGGTAAACCTTACATAGAAGAAGAAATGGAGGGGTTGGTAATTAGAATAGGAGTTAAATCTTTTTATCAAACCAATGCCGAGCAAGCCTATGAACTTTATAAAATAACGCGTGATTTTGCAGAGTTGACTGGTAATGAATTAGTGTATGACCTTTACACAGGCACAGGAACCATTGCTAATTTTGTTGCAAAAAAAGCTAAAAGGGTAATTGGGTTAGAATATGTAGAAGATGCCATCGAAGATGCTAAAGTAAATTCGGAGGTAAATCATATCACCAATACCTCATTTTTTGCCGGTGATATGAAAAAGTTACTGTTAGACGAATTCATAAATCAACACGGACGACCAGATGTGGTAATAACTGACCCCCCAAGGGCTGGAATGGACGAACCAGTAGTTAGGGTACTTCTCAATGCCGCCCCCAAAAGAATTGTCTATGTAAGTTGTAACCCTGCAACACAAGCAAGAGATTTAGCTTGGTTATCAGAAAAATACAGGATTGTCGAAGTGCAACCGGTTGATATGTTTCCGCATACACACCACGTTGAGAATGTAGTTAAATTAGAATTGAGATAAATACAAATCCCCGCTTGGCGGGGATTATCATTAAAATTGTTTTAAATAACTAATCTTAGCAATTACGTGGTCTTCTTGACTTCTCAGTTCGGGATTTGAAAATGATTGAAATTCTCTTTTGTTGTAAACCAAATAAATAAACGATAGCGGTTGATACTCCCAAGATAATCTAATATTGTAATTATCTGCTTTTAAATCTGTATTTCTTTGATAAAATCCAATGAGTTGAATCCGAGGATTTAAAGCGAAACGACCTTCAAATGCCAATAAATCAACAGTTCGAGTTGTATTGAACTCCCCAACATTTATAAAATGATTTCTGTTAAATCTTGCATTAACCGAAATATGTGGAATTGGAGCAAATTGTAATCTGAAATCCGTAGTATTTAGTTTACCATCAAAATATTTACCGTATTCTCCTTGCCACGTAAAACTCAATTTCTTTGAGCCATCGCTTCCCCACCAAAAGGCATTTCTTGAATAATAATATCTTCCAACTGGTATTCTAACCCCCAATGGGGCAAATGGTTCAGTTAAAAACTGAAAAGTAGGAGTAAATATATGACCAACAAACCCACCAGATTGCAACATTATCCAAAATGGGCTAAGACCGTAAGAACGCTCAATCAATTTACCAGTGCTTGCTTGATTATAAAACTCAACCAATAGACTCGGCTCATAAGAACGAATCAACTTCTTGAATGGTAAATATTTGCCTCTATAAAACCAAAAAATCCCGGGTGTCGTACCAATGACATTATTTCTCGAAACAAAACCAACTTCTGGATTATAATTTTTAGTAACAATAGATTGGGTCCACCAGATTTTCCATTGATTATTTGAATAGTAATATTGAGCAGCACCTGCGAAGCCTTGACTATTTGTTTTGGTATCGAAAGAATTAGTAGCCATCCAATTGACCGAATGAGCCTCGTTTAACCTAAAAAAACCATCAACCGTACCCAATATATTGGTATTTTCACCATTTTGCTTAACAGTCATCAAACCGCCAATTCGGTTTTGTTTTCCAAAGTTTTGAGAAAATCGACCAATAAAAAAATTGGTTGCTGGATACCCTCCAAATTCTCTTTGCCGAATGTACATTCCACCATAATTTGTCTTAACCGAACGGTGAACAAACCTCGCTCCTGCATCAATCGGTAAGGGATTTCCTCTTTGGTCTAACCCAATCTGACGGCTAAAAAACGGTTGAATCCTCATTGAACCTCCCGACATATCGAAGGCAGGAGCAATTCCAACTCCAAAAAGAGAAGCATTCTCTAAGAAAAATTGACGGCGTTCAGGAAAAAATACCGAAAAACGAGTAACATTATTTACTTGTCTATCGGCATCAGCTTGAGCAAAATCGGTATTAAATGTTAAATCTAATACAGAATTTGAATTAATGGCCCATTTAATTTCACCGCCAAATTTTGAAGAAATCTGCTGTGGTTCACGACCTTCAATTCTTCTATATCTATCAACTGAAGTCAGAAAATATGGTTGAAAACGGATATTTGTTGTGGGTGGTGGCGGTTTGAGGTTTGTAAGCAAACCAGCATAATCCATGCGTAAGACCGAAAAAGAACGTGGAAACAACGAAAAAGCATAATTTTCATTGGTCATTCTTCGGCTTCTATTGATATTGAATCCCCAAGTTTGAGTAGTATCAGTTGTTTTGGGGTAACGAAGCGTTTTCCATGGAATAGCGAACTCGGCTACCCAACCCGAATCGGTTCTACTGGTCCGGACTCGCCAAAGCCCGTCCCAATCTAAATCAATGTAGTTGGCATCAAATGATAAAAAATCTCGCTGAACACCGTGAGGATTAGTCGTAAATACCATACAATTACGGCGGTCGTCAAAACCATCAAACGCCAAACCAAAATAATCTGAAGTTCGGGTATTAAAGTCTCTCTTGAAATCAACCACACGAATTGATTTTTTGCCGAGTGAATCTTTGGCAAATGCTCCGATGTATAGAAATTGAGAATTATATAAAATCCTTACTTGAGTTTCTTGCTTCGGAACACTCCCCTGATGCGGGTCCACTTCAATAAAATCTTTGAATACATTTGAATTTTTCCATGCAGAATCCCTCAAATACCCATCAATTTTAATGTTTGAAAATATTTGCTTTGCCTTAAAAAAAGTGCGATTCGGATTTGGTTTAAAGATTGTAGCATCCTGAGAATAACTTTTCAAAAAAGAGAAGACTACTGTCAAAAGTATTGGTAAAGATTTGTTCATGAAGTGTTAGTAATGCTTTCACTCACAAAAATAATTAAATTAAAAATCGTTTCAAACAAAATTATTAAGCCCTATTAATTGCTACAATCATCAACCTTTGCCGTAAATACTGCTCCTTGTTTGACTTCAAAACCGGGTAATAATACCGAACTTCTTGAACTCTTATACAACAAATTTTGAGTACTGGATTGAATAATATTTGATGCACTAATTTCTTTTGCCGATAATGTTAAATTCATCGAAGAAAAAATTTCTTTTTTTAATTTGAGAATATCAGTACATGTTTCGTTTTGTTTAAATTTCAGTATCCAGAAATCATCATCTCCACGATTATTTGTAACATCGCCATCATCTGTTAGCGTCTTGGCATTGCCAGCCAAAACAATTTTATTATCGTACGAAAGAAGAATATCTGTACCTTCATCATGTCCCCAACCACCGTAGGTATTCTGCCATTGAATCACTCCATTTTTATCAATTTTCGTAAGCCAGTATTCGGCATCTGCATGATTTTTTGTTACGTCACCATCTGTAGAGTATGTTTCTCCGTTGATATAGATATAGTTGTCATATCCATTGATGGCCCCTCTCGGATAGTCATTTCCATTCCCACCATAACAATTATTGAATATAATATTACCGTTATTATCCAGTTTAGTAATGAAATAGTCTCTACTGAAGTGATTATTGGGCATTTCGGGTGAATTACTTTCAGAAAAAACCCAAATATTTCCATCCGTATCTTGCAAAATTGCCTTTGGACTTTGCTCGGTTAATGTTCCACCCGAAGACTTCTCCCAAATCAAATTTCCATTAGTATCTAATTTTATTACCCAAATATCCCAGTCGCCTGCATTGTATGACACATCACCATCCATTGAGAGGGTTTGACCACAAACTGCGAAGTTTCCGTCGGCAAGCTCTGTACCAGACAGTGCATAGTCGCTTCTCGAACCCCCAAAATTCTTTTGCCAAAGCAAGTTTCCGAGATTATCCAATTTAAGCACCCAGTAATCTTGAGAGCCTTTTAAAGAAAAAATACTACTTGACTCTGTAAAACCAGTTAATAACAATTCATTATTAGAAGTTTTATAAAGAGAATGCAATTGGTCATTGCCATTTCCGCCAAAGTAGGTAACCCCTAACATATTACCCAAAGCATCTAACTTCAAAAGAAATCCATCCGTTTGACCATGCTGACTGATAAAATCATAATTCGTTGAGTTTGTTTCACCAGCAACGTACAAGTTACCATCATTCATTTCTACAACCTCATAGGCTATATCTACGCCGCCCCCACCGTATGCCTTAGTCCAAAGTAAATTTCCATCTTTGGTCATTTTAGCAATTAAAACATCATCATACCCTCGATTTGGAAATGGCACATCAAAAGAATAGTTGGATGTTGAATAACCAACCATCACATAATTGCCATCTTTGGTTTCAATAATTGAATATAGACGGTCATAAAATGCCCCCCCGATTGTTTTCTGCCACTCCAAAGTTGGTAATTGTGCAGAACAAACATTGCAAAGACAAATAAGCATTAGGTGGATAATTGTAGTTTTCATTGCATCTTTGGTTAAACTGTAAAAAAAATTTCAAAAAAGAGGTGATTGATTTTTATTTAGACTAATTAAATATTAATAAACAAAAAAACACATAAACAAAAAACGCCATAATTTTTTAAAATTATGGCGTTTTTTTTCAATATTTATCCAGTGGTAAATTACTTCTACTTAAAACGGGTATTCACCGCTATCATCATTGAGTTTGGTCGAATTTGCCTTACTTCCAAGAGTTACGACTCCAGAAGGTTGTTCAAACGAACTCAGTCCATGAGCAGAATCAATTTGCGGTGAGAGAAAATCGTTAGCCCCACTTTCAATTGGACGATAAAAACCATCTAAATCACAGAATTTGGTATATTGACCAATAAATCTAAGTTTAATTGTATCGACATTACCACTACGGTTTTTGGCAACAATTACCTCTCCAACACCAGTAGTTGACATACCAGATTCGTCTTGTGTGATTTTATAATATTCTGGTCGGTACAAAAACATAACCATATCGGCATCTTGCTCAATAGAACCTGATTCACGTAAATCAGATAGTTGAGGCCTTTTATCTCCTCCTCGTGTTTCTACAGCACGACTCAATTGTGAAAGAGCAATAACAGGAACGTTTAATTCTTTGGCAAGACCCTTCAAAGCACGCGAAATTGCACCAATTTCTTGTTCTCGGTTTCCACCTTTGGCAACACCACCCTCAGCCGACATCAACTGTAAATAATCAATAATTATTAATTGAATATCGTGTTGAGCTTTTAAACGACGGCACTTGGCTCTTAATTCAAGAATCGAAAGTGCTGGTGTATCATCAATAAAAATTGGGGCTGATTCAAGGGGCTTGAGGTTATGGTGGAGTTTATTCCAATCGCCTCCATCTAATTGCCCTCTACGTAAATGGTTAGAGTCAATCTCTGCCTCGGCCGAAATCAAACGTAACATCAATTGAGTAGCAGACATCTCAAGCGAGAAAATAGCAACTCCACTTTTACCATCGACAGCAGCGTTTCGAGCCGCCGATAGAATAAATGCTGTTTTACCCATTGCCGGACGAGCCGCAATGATGATTAATTCGGTATTTTGCCATCCGCCTGTTAATCTATCCAAATCGGTAAATCCGCTTCGGATACCAGTTAGGCCGTCTTTGTTATTTTTTCTTTCGTCGAGTTCTTTTACGGTGGCTTTTACAATTGCCCCCGCATCCATGTAGTTTTTACGGATGTTTTTTTCGGAAATCTCAAAAAACGATTGTTCGGTTTTATCTAAAAGTGTAAAAACATCAGTGGTGTCTTCATAAGCATCACGAAGGATATTGCCCGCCACATTAATCATATCACGCTTAATTGCGGCTTGAGCCACAATTCTTGCGTGGTATTCAATATTGGCGGCAGAATTAACTTTATTGGTCAGTCGTACTAAATACTGAGCCCCACCAACAAACTCAAGTTCTCCTTTGCTTTTCAATTCAGAAGTTACCGTCAGTAAGTCGATTGGTTCGGATTTCCCAAATAAATTAATGATTGCTTTATAAATACGTTGATGAGCTTCTTTATAAAAGCTTTGTTCTTGAAGAATATCAACAACTGCAGTTAGAGCATCTTTCTCAATCATCAAAGCTCCCAAAACAGCTTCTTCTAAGTCAACGGCTTGTGGTGGTAATTTCCCTGAACTTGTCTGCATAGAATCAAGGAATAGATTTCGACCGAAGCCGCCTCTATCTCTATATTGTTTTCCTCCCGTTGGGTTATTATTTGAATACGTTTGTTCCATAATATTAAGACAATATTATGAAAAAAAATCCTCATTAAAAACAAACCATTCAACCTGTTTTTTTCGTCTGTATAATTAAAAGTCTGATTTTCAAGGCAATAATGGGTTATTCGTATTTTTTTGTGGAAAATTTGAAATGTTTTGTGAATAAAAATGGAATTTTGAAGCCTAAAATTTGTTTCGAGGTTAGTGTTTGTATATTTTAGAATCGAATTTTAAACAAATAGTAAAATCTGAACTTATTATCATTTTGACAGAAAGAGTAATTGCATTAGAGGATGTATCGTTGATTGATTTTCTGGGAGTAGAAAACAGTAACATAAAAGTAATCTCAACGGCTTTTCCTGAGAGTAAAATTATTTCGAGGGGTAATCAGATTGTGGTTAAGGGTAATCTTGAGGAAGTTACAAAAATTGTAGAGATAATTGAGCAAACTATCCAACACTTTGAAAAATACGGCAAACTAACACCCGAACAAGTAAAAAACTACATTTTGAAAGACATTGAGTCAGCAGAACATACCATAGAGGATGACGATGTTATTGTTCATGGTACAAGAGGGATTATCGTTAGAGCAAAAACCGCCAACCAAAAGAAAATGGTTGAGGCCTTTGCAAAGTATGATATAGTCTTTGCGACTGGCCCAGCCGGAACTGGGAAAACTTACACTGCTGTTGCGTTGGCTGTCAAAGCATTGAAAGACAAAGCTGTCAAAAAAATAATTATAACTCGACCAGCGGTCGAAGCCGGCGAAAACTTAGGGTTCTTACCCGGAGATTTGAAAGAGAAAATTGACCCGTATTTAAGACCAATTTATGATGCTCTTGATGATATGATTCCGGCCGAAAAGTTAAAATTTTTGATAGAGAATAGAACAATTGAGATTGCACCATTGGCTTATATGCGAGGACGAACACTTAATAACGCGTTTATTCTGCTGGATGAAGCCCAAAACACAACTCCAATGCAAATAAAAATGTTTTTGACACGGATGGGGCCACTCTCGAAAACAATAATTACGGGAGATAGAACCCAGATTGACCTTCCGAAAAACCAAAAATCAGGATTGGTTGATGCTGTTGAGATACTGAAAAATGTAAATGGAATTGGATTTATCGAACTTGATGGCCGCGATGTAGTTCGTCATAGATTAGTACGAGAAATTTTGAATGCTTACGAAAAAGCAGAAAACAAATAATTTAAGAATTTGAAAAACACAATTTACTTTTTGATAGGATGAATAAAAAGCTGATTTTACTTGCTGTAACGTTTATTTTAACTTGCACATTTGGCTTTGGCCAAATCAAGAAGAGGTGTATTGTTGAAGAAATTGAGCATAAGAAAAATCAGCTCAATCCTAATCGGATTAGTAAAAAAAATGATTTTGAGAGAGCTGTTGCAGAAAAAATTTTAGAATTGAATAACAAAAATGCTCGAATTGCTCAAGAAGTTATTAGAATCCCCGTAGTGGTACACGTAATCCATGATAATGCCGAGGGTAGAATCGGCGGATTGACAAACAAGAATATTTTTGACGACAAGTAAATACTCGTGGATTCAATACCGACCCAGTTGGGGCCGATACTGGAATTGAATTCTTTTTGGCAACTAAAGACCCAGAGGGTAAACCAACGACGGGGATAGTTAGGGTTTATAATCCTAAAAATGAGTACGATATTATTGATGACCGAGAGTTTCTTTCAAGTTTATCTTATTGGGATAGTAACAAATACTTAAATATTTGGGTAACTGCTTTCAAAGATGATTATTTAGGTTTTGGAGAGTTTCCGGGTGGAGTTGGAATTGACGGTTTGGAAAGCGAAGATTCTTTTGAAAAAACTGATGGAATCTTTGTTGATTATACAGTTTTTGGTCGTGAAATTGGAACAAATACGAGTGGTTTGTATCGTTTGGGAAGAACTACGACTCATGAAGTAGGTCATTGGTTAGGATTGATTCATACATGGGGCGATGAATTTTGCGGAACTGATTTTGTTAGCGATACTCCACAAGTTTCGGGTTCTTTTAATGGTTCTACATGCAGGAATGTTTTTTCAAATTGTACCGGAACGAGAATCCGGAATATGATAGAAAATTACATGGACTACTCCCCAGATGAATGTATGAATATATTCACTCAGGAGCAGAGTAAGCGAATTAGAGCCGTGCTTGAAGTAAGCAAACGAAGAAAAAGAATGGTAAATTATGCCAAGTTTGAATTACCGCCATCCGAAAAACTAAGTGTAAATGTAATCCCAAATCCTGCACCTACCCGAAATTTCCAAATACAAGTTTTATTGCCCGATTTTCAAGATTTTAATATTGAACTTTTCGACAATCTCGGCCGAAAAGTCCACGAAGAAACGTTTAAGGACCTCCCAAGTACGATAGTTACACTCAAAACACAGTGGATAGCGGGTGGAGTCTATTACTTAAATGTTTATTCCAAAAACGAAAAAGTGATGAAAAAAGTGGTATTGTATTAAATGAAACCAGCCACACTCTGCTACAAATTAAATAAACTAACCTATCAAGACATAATTCAGGGCTTCAGATAAATATATCCGCTTTTAACAAAAAAGCCATAAAAAACAATTGTTTTTAGGCATAGAGTTTGTACGTTTGAAATATAGAAATAACTTTGTGAGCAACAAAAACGTTATTTCTACGTCTGTAATTTAAAACAAAAATATTAAGTGGTCAAATCAGAGCTTGTGTTTCAATCCTCACCGTGGTTTATTTTACTTTGTCTTTTGATTGGTGGGATATATGCTTTTGTATTATATCAACGAAAAAATAATTTTTCTAAAGTTCAAAACTGGGCTTTATCTGCTTTAAGAGGAGGTTTAGTTAGTATTGTTTGTTTTCTGTTGTTGAATCCGCTATTGAGGAGCAATAAATCTATCATCGAAAAACCGACAGTCGTCGTCGCGATTGATAATTCGAGTTCAATGCTTACAAATGGAAAATCGAAATTAGATAATCTGAAAGCCAAAATTGCTGAAATAAAATCGGATATAGAATCAAAAAATGGTTCGGTAGAATATCAGTTATTGAATGAAACCGATGAAATTGACCTTCAAAACCTAAAATTCGACCAAAAAAACACAAATTTATCTGCGTTATTGTCAAATATTAAAAACAACTACGAAGGTCGGAATCTGACAGATGTAATCTTGGTTACTGATGGAATTACCAATTCGGGCATCTCTCCTACTTACGGAAAATATAATTTCAAGATTCATACAGTTGGTCTCGGTGATACAACCCAAAAACGAGATGTTAAATTAAACGCAATTTATGCCAATCGCATCGCTTATTTGGGCAATAAATTTCCACTTCAAGCTGAAATTTCAGCATTTGGTTTTGGCGGAAAAACTACAACCGTTCTGTTAAAACAAGCTGGACAAGTGATTGATAAACAAACAATTACTTTTGATAGAAATGATGATTTAAAACAAGTTACCTTCTATTCTACAACCAATCAAAAGGGTATTCAACGCTTTAGTATTGAAGTTGCTCCAATTGGCGGCGAAAGCTCAACCAAAAACAACACTAAAGAAATCTATATTGATGTAGTGGATGGAAAAGAGAAAATTCTATTGGTATCGCTCAATCCACATCCCGACATCAAGGCTCTAAAATCAATTATTGAAAAAAATGAACTTTATGAATTGTCGATTAAAAACCTACAAAGCGATAACATCTCCGATATAGGTAATCAACCATTCGATGTATTGATTTTACATCAAATTCCCGATATTTATGGTTCAGGAAACGCATTAGCAAGTAGATTATTAGCTCAAAATAAGCCAACTATTTTTATCTTAGGAAGCCAAACCAATGCAGCAACATTTAACGGAATGCAGCAGACAATGGCACTGAATATTCAGAATAATAGAACCGATAAAGTAACCGCTAAAGTTAACCCTAATTTCAAATTATTCAATTTAGACCCAGAAAAACTCTCGATTCTCGACCGTTTACCCCCAATCATTGTACCGTTTGGTGAATTTAAGCCTATGACTGGCAGTGAAGTAATCCTTTATCAAAGGGTGGGTTCATTAGCAACCCAAAAGCCTTTGCTAACAGTAAACACAAATATAAATCGTAAAACTGCGATTATTTCGGGCGAAGGGATTTGGCAATGGCGAATGGAAGAATTTGAACTTACCGAAAAACAAGAAATTGTTGATGAAATCATCACTAAAACAATTCAGTTAATTTCGATAAAAGATGATAAACGCAAATTGAGAGTCTATCCTGTATCGCAGGAGTTTTCGGTTGATGAAAAAGTTGTATTTGAAAATGAAACCTACAATGATATTTTTGAAAGGATTTATAATCAGGACATTAGTCTTGAAATAACCGATGAACAGGGTAAAAAGAACAACTATAACTATACAATTACTAAAGAAAATTCGAGGTTTGAAATAACAGGTCTAAAAGAAGGAGTATTCAAATACAAGGCCTCAACTCAGGTGCTTGGTAAATCTGAAATGATTGATGGACAATTTATTATTAGGAATACTGATTTAGAAAACCTATCAACAAAGGCCGATTTTAACTTGTTAAAAACTCTTTCATCCCAAAACAATGGTAAATTTGTTGAATTAAAAAATATTGAAGACCTCAAGCAATTTTTAAATTCAAATAAAAGCCCCGATAAGGTTACCAGCATTGAGGAAATGAACGAATTCATAAATTTAAGGTGGATATTCTTTCTGATTTTGCTAATGGCTTTTATCGAGTGGGGTATTCGGAAGTACATAGGAACTTATTAAAATCCTGAAAATCAATCCATTACCAAAATAAAACTCCAATTTATTTTTGGATTTTATTTTTTTTTTTTACATTACAGCATAATTGACCTACGATGCTGCTTAGATTTACAATCGCTTACGTTGCTATCATTGTTTTTGCACTATTTGCCTTTTTCTATCAATCAAACGTATTTAAATTGATTGGATTCGGCTCTATAATGCTATCGTTGGGTATGTACTATGGTATTAAATTTAGGTGGAGTTTTACATTAGTAGATAAATTAATATACCTAATTTGCATCATAGGTTTTTTAGGAGATATTCTCCAATTCCTTTCGGGTGGTGAAATCGGCCAGCTTGTTCAGATAGTTTTTACTCTGACAACATATCTACTTTACGTTAGTATTTTCAGAAGAGAAGGAAGCTACTTTATCATAAAAGCAAAAGCCGAATTACCAAAATTCATGCTGATAACTCTGGTTATTTTCTTATTTTTTGGCTTCGTTTTATTAGAGAGAATACCTGAAAGTCTTTATTTTTTATCAATAATCTATGCTTTTTTTGAAGTAATATTTATAATTCTTTCTTTTTATAGACCAACTACCAACAAATTGAGCTATTTTTTGGTAGGATTCGGAGCAATATTTAAGTTTGTTGCTGATATTTTTTACAGTTATAACCACTTCGTAACTGAAAAGGATTTTTTTCTGGCATTAAATGTACTCTTTTACGCCATGAGTCAGTATTGTTTAATAGTTGGAGTTAGTGAAAATATAATGGGTACTTTAAAAAGTACCCACCAGATAATTATTCAGAGTATTGAAGAGAACAAAAATTCATTTATTGATGAATTTAGGAAGCTAAAGATTCAACTATCTTGCTCTTTCTTGATTTAAATGATTTTTTTACATCCTCTCGATTTAATTTCCCCTCATTTTCTAATCTTTCCATAACCTCATTGATTGCGTTTAAAATCCCATCAATCTCAATAAACGTATGATTGATATTCACATTTGTTCTTAAACCAGAATTTTTAAGTGGAACACTCGGATAAGAACTGATTCCAGTAATATAGCCATTAGCAATAATATGCTGGGCCACAGCCACAGTATTATCGTTATCGCCACAGCCTACTAAGAAAATTGGCGTGAATGAATTATTGGCAAGTGGAATATTTAATTCAATGGCCTTTTTGTTGAAATAATCAATATTCTCTTTTAATCTCATTTGTTTTTCATAAATCTCTTCAGATAAATGAATATCTGCAATGGCTGATAGAGCACCAATGGAAGAATGAGGTGGACAAGTCGAAAATATTATTGAAGAACCAATTGTTCTAATTAAATCCTTAGTTTTTTGGTTGGGAAAAACCATCACCGAGCAGAAACTACCAAAGCCTTTATTTAATGATGTAATTACAAATAATTTATCGTGCTGAGGAAGATGATGAAAAACATATCCTTTTCCGTTCTCACCAATCCAACTCATGCCATGGGCATCATCAACATAACAATAAAAACTATCGTAACTATTTAAAAGAATTTCGATGTCGCTAAAAGGTGCACCGTCTCCGTGCATAGAATAAACACCATCGCACAGATACCAAACTTTTTCATACTTTTCTTGCAGAATTTTAATTCTTTGCTCCAAAGCATCAGTTTGATTATGTCTTACAAATTCGGCATAGACACCATCTGCTTTAAGGTATTGAACTGTCTGCTGTACACTTTTATGAACAAATTGGTCCATAATGATTGCATCATTTTTACCAATTATTAAAGGTAAATACGAGAAATGCCCAGAAGAAGTTGTATTACAAAGAAGTGTTGGTTGCCCAAAAATTCTTTCTAATTTTTGTTCAGCTTCTTCAAAATGGCTAAATGACATAAAAGGTCTTGGGATTGACGTATGAATCCCAAATTTTCTAATCATTTCGATGGCAGCTTCTTTGACTCTTGCATCGTCCTGAAAATCAAGATAATTATTTGTATTGAAACTGATGGTTTCTTTACCGTTTATGTATAGCCTTTTCCCATCGAAGCTCTCGTTATCGGCTCTTAATTGCAAAATACCACTGTCTTTTCCATACTTAAATGTATCAAAGACAAATTCTAATTGAGGTGGGAGTGAATTAACCATTGCTTTAAAATGTTGAAGTATTATCAGGTGAATTTTATACTTCAACCAAGCCAAATACCTTGCCAAATTTTATTTTAAGGATACATTTCATAAAGTTTTTTTTAATTTTGGCAATTAATCAGATACATTAAATACCAAAATATGAACATAGGTGATAGAGTCAGGCTTTTACATTCTAAAGAAGAAGGTGTAATTACTAAATTCTTGAAAGGTGAAATGGTAGAAGTAGAAATCGAAGAGGGATTCAGATTACCAATCTTAAAAAGAGAATTAGCAGTTGTAGCCAAAACTGAGAAAAGGTATTTTGGCGAAGATACTCCCGAAGAAAAACCTAAAGGAAATGTCAAGGCACAGGTCGGAATTTATATTGCTTTTCTATCCATTGACAACAAAAAGTACTCAATTTTCATAATAAACAACACTGATTGGGATTTTGCATATACTCTTACAAGTGATTTCGACAGTAAACATCGTGGACTGATGGGTGGATTTTTACAAGCTAAATCGTTTCAGAAATCCCAAATTGAACTTTTGCAAAACAGTTTTGACGAATGGGGAGTTTTTACATTTCAGGCTATATATTATACACTTGGTTATTTTAAAGAAAAACCACAGTTATCTAAGAAGTTGAGACTAAAGGCCGAATCTTTTTTCAATAACAAAAAGTTAGCTCCATTTATTGAAAAAGAAGCTCACTTGTATCAGCTGGATGGCGAAGAAAAAACATTTAATGTTAATCCAATTGAGCTGAAAGAGAAAATCCTTGAGAATACAAAAGTCAATACAGTATTACCAAAACAATTTTCAAAACCTTCATCCGTTGTAGATTTGCATATTGAGCAGCTTACAAATCATTTTAGCGGTATGCCTAACCATGAAATCGTAACTCTTCAATTAAAATCTTTTGAGCAAAATCTCGAAAGTGCGATTGCAACTGGCATGGATGAAATTACATTTATACACGGAGTTGGAAATGGGGTTTTGAGGAACGAAATTCAAAAAAAATTAGCTAACCATAAAAATGTTGCATGGTTTGCCGATGCCCAAAAAGAAAAATTTGGGTATGGAGCTACCAAAGTAAAGATTAAATAAGAACCAAAGAAGTCAAAAATCAATGAAAAAGCACCTTGTTTTATTATTCATTCTATTAAATATCTCAATTACAAAAGCTCAAAAAATCAATCCACAAGCCCCGATAGAATCTTATTCGCAAGATACAATTAAAGTGCAAAAGATACCTTCAATCATTAGCATTCCTTTCGATATTTCGATGAATGACATCGAAAAACAGATAAACAATTCTATAGCAGGACTTATCTACGAGGACAATAGTTATGAAGATGATAACAAAGATAATTTCAAATGCAAAGTTTGGAAGAAATCAAATATCACAATTCCTGCTGCTACAAATGATGTTTTTAATGTATCAGTACCACTCAAAATTTGGGCTGAGAAAGGAGTTGGGGCCTTTGGTTATGTAAAATATATACCTATGGAATTTGAGATTAATCTCAAGTTTTCTACAAAATTTACTATCAACCAAAATTGGTCGGTTCAGACATTTACTACCCCAAATGGATTTGATTGGATTGCAAAACCCAAAATCAATGTCGGTTTCGATATACCGATGGATTTTATTATTGGAAAAATCATCGAAAACAACCATGCAAAATTTGCAAAAGCAATTGATGACGCGGTCGAAAAAAACATGACTATTAAACCATATATCTTACAAGCATGGAACGTTTCACAACAGCCCTACTTGGTTTCAGAAGAATACAGAACATGGGTTAAAATAACGCCGGTCGAACTTTTGATGACGCCATTGAAAGCTCAGGGACGAAATGTTAAAGCAATTTTAGGAATAAAAGCCTACACTGAAACCTTTACTGGCGAAAAGCCCGCCCCCCCAAAATCAGTCGTTGATGTTCCGAATCTTAAATTAATTTCGACTGTCCCAAATGATTTTCAAGTTGCATTAATGAGTGATATGCCCCATACTGAGGCTGCTTCAATTGCAAAAAAAATGTTTTTAGGACAACAGTATGAATTCAAAGAGGGAAAGTACAAAATTGAAATAACCGATTTGGATATTTATGGTAGCGACGATAAAATGGTGATTCGAGCCGATTTAAAAGGTAGTTTGAAGGGGTCGGTTTTTTTGAAGGGAGTTCCAGTATTTGACCCAGTTAAAAGAATGGTTGTTTTGAATAACCTTGACTTTGATTTACAGTCAAAAAGCATACTTTTCAAAACTGCGGCTTGGTTGCTTGAAGGACAAATCGAAAAAATGATTCAACAAAAATTTGGAATCCCTGTCGATGATTTGATTAACTTTGCCAAGCAAAATGTCGAATCTGCCATGAATACCGAGTACATGAAAGGTGTTAAATTATCTGGTAAAATTGACCAGGTTGTCCCCGACAAAGTAATTCTAACACCAAACAGCATAGTGGCTGTGGTAATGGCAAAAGGCAAAGTAGAGTTAAAAGTTGATGGATTATAAGCAAGCAAAAATGAATATTCGCCCCGATTTTGATGAAATTTTTATGGATTTGGCACAAAACCTTGCCAAACGCTCGCACTGCACAAGGGCTCAAGTTGGGGCGGTATTAACAAAAGACACAAGAATAATCTCAATTGGCTATAACGGTCCTCCTGCTGGCACTCATAATTGTGATGAAGATTTTGAAAACGGCTGTCCCAAAGATTCAAAAGGGAGCTGTTCGTTGGCTCTTCATGCCGAGCAAAACGCCATTTTGTATGCTTCAAAAAACGGAACCAGTGTCGAGGGGGCTACTCTTTATGTTACACTCTCACCGTGTATCTCGTGTGCAAGAGTTATATACACTATGAAAATAAAAAGGGTTATTTTTTTGGAGTCTTACGCAAAATACAAGGGTATTCCGACAGATGAAGGAGTAGAGTTTCTTAGGAAATTCGGAGTAACTGTAGAAGAATTTGAAAAAAAATAGGGGCTTGACTGCCCCTAAACTCTAATGGATTACTCCACCTTCACCATGTACGTGTCCGTGGTCTAATTCACTGGAAGTAGCCATTCT
>JALOLV010000454.1 GCA_025455785.1 Spirosomataceae bacterium
GCGAAACGCCGACAATACTGGTTTCAGAACGATTGATAATTTACCATTGCGAGGCGATGGCTCCAACGCCGTGCCGCTAATCTTGGCAAACGAAGACGCCATACCAACCCCAAGTATCGGGATTGTGGTGGAGTTTTAGGGTTTTATCTCGTGGCATACTGTTGGAGTATGCCACGGGGTTATTGGAGAAGGCGGTTCTTTCGAGTGCCTATAACTTTATCAGATGTTCGTTCTGTTCGACAAATAGACTTACATTTTTCCAGTTCTTTTTTACGGATTTCATAAACTGATGTTTGCCTACCAAATTCTGTCACAGAACTATATTCGATGGTGGTTTCGTCTGAGGGTTTTATTTTGCTATTTTTAAATAACCCAAATCCTTTTTCTGACTGAAAACGAGTATAATTTGTGTTGATGTATCTTCCATGATGGTCTTCTCGAACGATAGTTAGATTGATATTGTAGGAGAAATGTGTTTTCAGTTGAGACAATATTTTATCTGATTGCTCTTTGATACTTTTAAAACTTTTTTTTGCATCAAAACCAATAAGTGTTAAATCGAAATCAATGCTTAATTTTTGTGGCATCAAAGCGACCAGAATAGAAAAAATATTTTCGTAGGTTTCGTCATTTGAAAACAAGTAGTTATCAGTCAAAATCAATGAATTGCAGGGCAATTTGCAAGAGGATATAAACGACCAATTTTTTCGGCTTCCATCTACTCTATATTTTTCTGGATAAACGAGCAAATCGGCTTTTTCTAATTCTTGGCTCTTCAAAGAAAAACAACCAAAGACATCAACGGATAATTTATCAGAATTCATGAAAAATAAGTGTGGAGTTGCACATTCATGGAAAGCAGAATTGTTTGCTTTTTCAATAATTTCTGAATCTGATAATGGTAATTTATTAGCAATTTGCCTAAATAGAACTCTTTTTTCGGGGTCTTTGTATGCCTCTTCGAAGTCAAAATTAACAAATATTTCTGCTGGACTTTCGGTTGAACAAAGTAAGCGTTTTAATCTTGAATATCTATCACTATCATCATTCGCCAATAGGAAATCCTCTAAAAATTCTAAATCTAAATAGATTTTCATATCAGTTTTGGCGAGTTTTATTCTTCTTTAAACGCAATAATTCTAACTCCCAGTTGGCAGCCTCATCAAAAAAACCAGTACCGAAATCGTCTGATAAACTCCCATCTTCCAGAATTTCAATTTTTTTCACTTGTTTTTCGCCTTCGGGTGTGTTATTGGGGTCGTGGAAGTAGTAGATTACCACATCTTCTTTTTTCATTTCACCTTTTGCCACCAAATACTGAAACTTCCGTACCATGTATTCGGAGTGGGTTTCGAGTATAAATTGTTGATTAAAGGTTTTGTGGGCATCATAAAACATATCTGCCAACTTGCTTTGAAAAGCTGGGTGGAGGTTGGCTTCGGGTTCTTCTATTACAATCAGAGAGTCCTTATTCTGCACTTGAATTGCAAGTAATAGGGTTGTAATTTGAGATATACCATAACCTAACTCAACTAATGGCTTCTCATTGGCTTTAACACTAATTACATCTAAATCTGTCTGATTAATAATTTCTAGATCATTCTGAATCTTAAATTTCTTAGCCCACTTATTCACAAAGCCTTCATAGAAAAATTGAACTTTATTTTTGTGATATTTTAAAATTAAACTTGATAAAATATTATCATCGTATGAAGAATATGTACGTCTCAAAATACCTTTATTTGTAGGTAGGTAATATAATGGAGCATCTAAATCAAAATATTTTGTTTCAAAAGAAAATGTATTTAATAAACCACTGGGTAAATATGTTTCGTTGCTTTCTTCTCTGAACGAAATATAACCTAAAACCTTTTGTATGAATTTTTCTTGAAATTTAGTAAGTTTAAATTTTTCTCTTAAAAATTTTGTTAGTGAATAATGAATTTGATATTCACCCTCTTCAATGCCAATTTGATTTCCATTTTCATCAAATTCAGGAAAAGAAACTTCCTCATCACCACATGGTTCTATAAATTTATCAAGTGTACTTCCTATAATTCTAAAATTTTCTGCATTTTTATAGATAGAGGCAATCTCTGCAATCTCATCATTAGAGATTTTATTTTCATAAATACCTTTGTAAACTAAATCACGGTAATTAGTAATGTCTTTCCCATTTTCAAATCCCTTTCTATGATTTAGATACTCAACTATTTCTTGTTCAAAATCAAGATAGTTATCAAACAGAGAAAAAAAGAATTCTGTATCAAAATAGAATCCTGTCTGTTCAGTTATAGAACCATAAGATAACAAAAGGGTATCTTCAATATAGATAGCAACATTTATAGGAAAATTATTTACTTTGGTATCGTTTCTATAAGTTTCTCCATAAGTAATTTTCAATTTAGCTTCAAGGTTATCATTAGCTGTGGTTAAGTACCTTAGCATATATGGAAACTGAATAGAAAAATAGTTTTTACCAGAATTATCTGAAATAACACGTTCGATATTCAAAAGTCCGTGATTTGGATTTGTAAAATCTATGCCATTAAATCGGCTGTATTCATGGCGGGTATATTGATTAACTAATAACAGCTTTTTATCATAATTATCCTTTGCAAGCAATAAACCTTTATTTAGTGAACTCTTCCCACTACTATTCGGTCCAATTAGTAATGTAATCGGTGCAAAATCAAACCAAGTATGTTCTTTAAAAACCCTAAAATTTTCTAAGCCAAAGCCTTTGAGGTGTGTCATGTTTAGTTTGTCTAAAAAAGTATCTAAATTTAACTTTTTATCAACTTTTAGTGTTATGTTTGGGTAAATAAAAGTCAATCTTATGAGTGCATTAACTGTAAGCAGAGATAACGAAAATATTATGATTTCTTTCCCTGCCACAATCAATAATACTTACGTCGAGCAACTGCTTGACTACCTCAAAGTAAAAACAATAGCTTCAACAAGCCAAGTAACTGATGAACAAATTGTTGAAATTGCCGATGAAATCAATCAATCATGGTGGCAGGCTAACAAACAACGTTTTATCAAATGAGGGTTGTTGTTGATACAAGTGCCGTAATGAGTGCAATAATGAGCAAAAATGGTAGTGTAGCCGATGTTCTGCTCAATCCAATGTTTGAGTTTGAGCGATATTCATGCTATTTTATGCCAGTCGAACTTTTCAAGCATAAGCCCAAATTGCTTCAATACTCAAAACTCGAAGAGACAGACCTTTTAGATGCTCTTTACACTACATTACGCAAAATTCATTTGGTAAATGAATCTCTGATTTCTACTGAAAATTGGCAATTAGCCGATGAACTCACTAAAGGTGTTGATAACAAAGATGTTAGCTTTGTCGCCTTATCTCTACATTTAGATGCAACTTTATGGACTCTCGACAAAAAACTCATTAAACATTTGCGAGAAAAAGGATTTGAAAAAGTAGCAAATACACAAGAATTAATTGATTTATTGAGCTAAAATTTTCTAAGCCAAAGCCTTTGAGGTGTGCCATATTTAGTTGTTAAATTTTTGTAAAAATATAAGAAAAAATCTTTAATTTGTATAAAATTCTTGTAACTATGTCTGACCTCGTTCTATTATCAAAATTATCGAGCCTTCCTCAAAATCTCAAAATTGAGGTAATGGATTACATTGAGTTTTTAGAAAAAAAATATAAAAACTCAAAACCCCACCCAAAAGCAGGTTGTATGAAAGGCACATTCAAAATGGCAGATGATTTCGATGCTCCGTTAGATGATTTCAAAGAATATATGTAATGAAGCAAACCTACCAACCTCGTCCAAAATCCAAATAGAAGACACCGACAATGAAATATTTGTCAGTGTAATCAGCCTCTGGGAAATTGCCATTAAAGTAAGTCTTGGTAAATTAGATATGACCCTTGACCTACCTACAATCATTAACCTGATAGAAGAGAATGGTTTTATTATTCTACCTATTTCTCCCGAACACACCGTTTATGTTTCTGAGTTGCCGTTCTATCACCGAGACCCTTTCGATAGGATGTTGATTGCCCAAACTTTTGTCGAAAAGCTAACAATCATCAGTAAGGATGCTATTTTTAATGACTACGGCATTTTTAATGACTACGGCGTTGATTGTCGATGGTAGTTTCTAAGCCAAAGCCTTTGAGGTATCCCATGTTTATCTTCAATACCACCAACTCCAAACCTCCTTGCTTGCACGAGTAACAGCCGTATAAAGCCAACGATGATTGCCAAGATGAAATTGCGGCTCAATCAATACCTTTTTCCATTCGCTGCCTTGTGCTTTATGGCACGTAATGGCATAGCCATAGCGTAGGTGGATGGCTCCCATATACTCATCATCAGAGGGTTTTTCTGATGCTCGATAGGTTGGATTTTTAGTCATACGGTCGTGTTTAAGGTCTTTTAGTTTCTCTTTGTCTATATCTCCTTTGGGCGAGATAAGCGTATCAATCAACACTTTTGTATGGATAATAACTCCATCGAAATCAATGGTAGCGTTCATAAATCTTAGGCTACAACGTTCGTCAGTTTTGTAGCCAACTTCAAGCACTATGCCCATATCTCCTTTCGAGATGCTTTGCTCTTTACCCGCCCAGCTTCGGTGTGCCATCACTACATCGCCTTTCGAGAGAGTTTGGCCATCTAAATACAGCCGTCTTCTGATTTTATGGTTCAAATCCATTACCTTTTCATTCGATTGAGTAATGCAAATGATATTTTGAAGGTTATCCCTATCAAAATTCTGAATAAAAAAATTGAGTCCATAGTCCTCATTCTTTAGCCGTTTTAATGGAATACGGCTCAAAGAGTAGTTGGTATCGTGTCGGTGTTTTATGTCGATGGCTAAATCCAAAATTGGCGAGCCAGAAGCCTGACGTTTGACCTCCTTCAGTGTTGTTTGTTTGGTGTCTATCTCAAACTTCTCACTTAGCAAACGAGCCACTGACGTTTTTTCGTCAACGGGTGGGAGTTGGTAGGTATCACCAATAAAAATTACCTGATTGTGTGTATTTCCTTCTTTGATGAAACGCATCAAATCGACTAAAATCGGGTTTGGCGTCAAAAAATCGTCTTGCTGTTGGCGTTCGGCGGGTAGCATAGAGGCTTCATCTACCACAAATACGGTTCTTATTTGTGAGTTATTGGATTCATAATTGAATTTAATGGTGCCGTCTGCCAGTTCTTCTGGCTTGTAAATAGCAGAATGAATGGTGTCGGCAAAATCATCAGTACGTTTTGATAGCACCTTAGCAGCTTTGGCGGTAGGGGCGAGGAGTACGTATTGGATATTGTTTTTTTCGAGGTACTTGACTACCGCTTGCATCAAAGATGTCTTGCCAGTTCCTGCCGACCCTCTCAACACAAAAGCCTTACATTGTTGAGGTTTTTCGAGAAATTCCTCAATCATATACAGAGCCTTCGATTGGCAGCCAGTTGGTTGATGAACAAAAGCATCGAAGATGGAAGTAGTCGTTTGCATCATAAGCATTTTGGCGTTTGATTCTGATGCAAAATAATTATATTTTTACGCAAGTTTTTTGCGTAATTTTTAAAAATACTAAAATTAAATGCCAGTAGATTTAAAGAAGTTTCAAAGGATATTTCTGATTCATCAAAAACTCAGAACCAAACGACGTTATACGTGGGATGAATTGGCAGAAGCATGCCAATCGAAACTGGATGTAAAAGTGAGTCAGCGAACTATTGAATACGATATTGATGCTCTCAAAAATCAGTTTCATGCACCAGTCAAAAAACGAAAGGGAATGTACTTTTATGAAGACCGGCCTTACTCGCTTTTTGAGGTTTTCGATGACTCTGAATACGGTTCACTCAATGAACTGTTAGCATTACTCCGCCAGCAAAAAGCAGATAAGTGGGTAGGGTTGGACGAAATATTGATAAAATTAGAACAAAAAACTGGAGTGTTCGGAGGTGAGGGGTCGAGCTTTATAGAGTTTGAACAAACATCCCTTAAAGGACTCGATTACATGGAGTTTTTGTATAAATCAATCAAAGAAAGACGTGTATTAAAGATTTCGTACAAACCCTATGAATCAGACGAAAAAGTGAGAATCGTATTACCGATTTATCTGAAACAATACAATAATCGTTGGTTTCTATTGGGTTGGGAAAAAGGTAGAGCAACTATTCAAACCTTTGCATTGGATAGAATCTCTCAGAAACCTATATTTTGGAATGAATCCATGGACACAAAATTAGATTTTGACATCAAAGAGTATTTTAATGATGTAATAGGAGTAACTGTAAATGATGTGCCAATAAAAAATATACAACTTCGAATCTTAAAGCCAAGAGCATATTATATCCAAACTAAAAAAATCCATCACTCACAAATCGAACTGTATTCTGATGAATACTCAATTGCGTTTCAAATCAGTGTAAAACCAAATAATGAAATGTGGGCAAAGTTTATGGAGTTGGCAGAAGATTTGGAGCTTATTGAACCAAGCGAACTAAAAAAAGAATTTCAGGAGAGAACTCTAAGGTTTTACAGTCCAATCAATAAAATTGGTAAATAGTCATTCTATAAACGAAACGTGCTACACCTTTCGAGCGTAGCACGTTTACTGTATATCCCGTTTGGGGCTAATTATTTCTTGCTATCTGCAATCACACCGTCAGCGATGTTCTGAGGTACGAAATCAAGTTAGCTGTTGCACGGCCTGAAGACATCGTACGTAGGTCTGTTACGTATCCGAATAATTCTGACAAAGGCACATCAGCCTTGATAACTTGCGAACCAGCCTTAGTGTCCATACCTTTCATCATACCACGACGACGGTTCAAGTCACCTGTGATAGGACCAGTGTATTCGTCTGGTGTGATTACTTCTACTGCCATGATTGGTTCTAACAATTTCGGACCAGCCTGACGAGC